>JBIKRP010000224.1:0-4462 GCA_044349145.1 Flavobacterium sp. | reverse complement strand
GATCATTGCCAATCCGCCTAATCCAATTAATCCTAATGCAAGTACATATAAATCTTTTTTTAAATCAAAATGATTTATTGCAAAAGCGAAGAGAATTCCGATGGTAAAAAAGATAATGCCTTTGGTTAGATGAGATTTCCCGTTGGCTTGAAACCAGTCAGGGGAACGCTCTTCTTTTTTATAGGACACTTTTTGGTGGTTATCAAAAGCTTCTAATTCTTCGGGGGTATATTCTTTTGAAGTAATCACCGTCCAAAGGACCGAAACCAAGAAAGCGATTCCTCCAATATAAAAGGAATACTTCACTGAGTCAGGAATTACCCCGAGTGGTGCCGTGTTTTCTACACCTAAATGCGTTAACATTAGCGGCAATTTAGAAGCTACGTAAGCGCCAATTCCTATAAAGAAACTTTGCGTTGCAAAACCCATTGTTCTTTGATTTTCTGGGAGGTTGTCGCCGACAAAAGCTCTAAAAGGTTCCATGGAAACATTGATAGAAGCATCCATGATCCAAAGCATTCCTGCCGCAAACCAGAGAACTGGAGAGTTTGGCATAATGAATAAAGCTCCAGAAGCTAGTATAGCTCCTGCTAAAAAATAAGGCTTTCTTCGACCCAATCGGGTCCATGTCCTGTCTGAAAAATAACCGATGATGGGTTGGATAATCAATCCTGTTAGCGGCGCCGCGACCCAAAGAATTGGGATGTCGTCAATATTGGCACCTAAAGTTTGAAATATACGGCTAACATTAGAATTTTGCAGTGCAAAACCCATTTGTATTCCCAGAAATCCAAAACTCATGTTCCAGATTTGCCAGAAACTTAATCTACGCTTTTCCATTATCGTAATTTAAATTTGAATACGATAAGCGCTTTGCTTATCAAAACTTACTTTGTTTTCGAAGTAAAGTACAAGTTCTGATAATCGGGGGTAAATATATAATTTTTTTCTTTTCAAAAAGAAAATATCAAAAATTATCAATTTTCGAGGGGGAAATTATTTCTCAGAGCGCCTATCTATTTTAAAATTGGTGTTGATTCTCTCTGCACTAAATGGGTTTCTATAACTTCCGTAATGTATTGCTCGTTTTCTTCGTCCTCAGACTCTAGCCTTTCGATAATCATCTGGGCTGCTTTGTTCCCCATTTTGATTCCGTTTTGACTTACAGTCGTAATACTCGGTGAAGAATAATTAGAGATGATTCCGTCTGTAAATCCAATGATAGCAACATCTTCGGGCACGTTCATTTGCAGTCTTTTGGCAGTTTTTATTGCAGTTACGGCAAATAATTCATTGACTGCAAAAATCGAATCTAAGTCGTTATTAGTTAATAGTTCTTCAATTTGTGTGGAGCAATTATCAATATCTTCAATTTTGACAATCAAATCGTTATTGATAGGAATGCCATTGCTAAGTAGCGCTTTGATATAACCTTCTGTTCTCAATTTTCCGACACTAACATAGTCAACGGTGGTAATAAGACCGATTTTTTTCATGCCATTATTAATCAGACTTTCTACCGCTTGATAGGCTGCTAAACTGTCGTCAATAATCACTTTATCACACAAAACATCATTTGTGACTCTGTCAAACATAACCACAGGCATTCCTTGATTGATGACTTCACTGATATGATGAAAGTCCTTTCGCTGCTGCGTTTCTTTAGAAAGTGACATGATAAATCCATCGATGCTTCCATTGGCCAACATTTCCATATTGATCACTTCTTTATCAAACGATTCGTCGGATAAACAAACAATGACGTTGTAGCCTCTTTCATTCGCAACATGCTCTATCCCGCTAATGACTGTGGCAAAAAAATGATGCACAATTTCAGGTATTATGATTCCAATGGTTTTTGTTTTTTTGTTTTTTAAACTTAAAGCAATTAGGTTCGGCTTGTAGTTATATAACTTGGCAAATGCCTGCACTTTCAGTCGGGTGTCTTCGCTGATTTCAGAGCTGTCTCGAAGTGATTTTGAAACCGTTGAAATTGACACATCGAGTTCTTTAGCAATTTGCTTGAGGGTAACTTTTCTTTTCATTGCGATTATAATAATTACTATTTTCCGATTAAAGATAATTTTTATTTTCAGAAATGGAAATTATATCCTTAAAATATTGAATACTAAAGAAAGTTTTCAACACGAAAACGTTTTCGACAGACAATTAACAGCCGTTTCCAAGTGAAATCAAAAAATTTACCTAAATTTAACGTTCGAAGTAAAGTATAAGCTCAAAAAATTAATTCTAACTTAAACAAAATGTATGAAAACAATTTACAATAAGTTGTTATTTTTAATGCTTTTACTCCCAATTTTTGCCTTTGCACAAAGCACGGTTGAAGGGACGGTTGTTGATAAAGTTTCTAAGCAGCCATTACCCGGAGTAAACGTAGTAATTCAAGGTGCTGCCAATGGGACGCAGGCCGATTTTGACGGAAAGTTCAAATTAAACAAAGTTAAAAAAGGCGAAAAGATTGTTTTTTCTTACGTAGGGTATGTGAACACTACCATAACTTACGATTCACAGACTGATTTGTCAGTGAGTCTTTTGGAGGAGTCCAGTCAGTTACAGGAAGTTGTAATTCAGGTTGGTTATGGCTCTGCAAAGAAGAAAGATGCGACAGGTTCTGTGGCTTTGGTTACCGCTAAAGACTTTAACAAAGGAGCAATCGTATCAGCCGATCAATTGCTGGCAGGAAAGGCCGCTGGGGTTCGAATCACTACCAATGGTGGTCAGCCCGATGCAGACCCTAATATTAGAATTCGTGGAGGCGCTTCCTTGAATGCTTCAAACAGCCCATTAATTATTATAGATGGTGTTCCAATCGGTGATTCAAATCCAGCAGGTATTAAAAACCCATTATCATTAGTGAATCCAAATGATATTGAGTCTTTTTCTATTTTGAAAGATGCATCTGCAACTGCTATTTACGGGGTGAGAGCGTCCAACGGAGTGATTTTGATTACCACGAAGAAGGGTACAGTCGGCGCTCCACAATTTAATTATTCAGCAAATTTGTCCGTTGGAAAGTTATTCAGAAAAATGAATGTAATGGAAACTAGTGATTTTGTTAGCTTCATCCGACAATACCACCCAGACCGGACAAATGTTTTGGGAATTGATGATCCATCAAACGAGTTGACTGACGATTTAAATACACCAGAAATAGAAGGTAGACTTCTTAGCGATACTGACTGGCAAGATGTGATCAGTAGAACATCTATTTCTACAGATCATAATTTTAGTGCTAGAGCAAACTTGTATAAAAAAATTCCATTTAGAGCTTCTATTGGGTATTCAAAAATTCAAGGAATCGTTAGAACTAGTGATTTAGAAAGACTCACGTATTCCTTGAAGATGACTCCTAAGTTTTGGAATGATAATCTGAAAATTGATGTCAATGCAAAAGGATTATATACCGATAAAAACGAAATTGACGAAGGTGGTGTATTTGGAGATGTAGCCAAGATGGATCCTACTAAACCAGTATATGGTAGTTCCTTCAATAACAAATTTGCTGGATATTATCAAGCGACCGTCTTACGGGAAAATAGAGATGAAATGACAGGTGCGATTAATCCCCTTGCGAGATTGGAACAACGACATGAGCCAGTTCGGTCTCTTCGATTTTTAGGAAATATCGAATTTGATTATAAACTTCCTTTTTTACGTGATTTAAGAGCGGTAGTCAATTTGGGTATAGATGCTTCAGAGTCTAAAAGAAGAACTGTTTTCGATGACAATGCATTAGCTACTTATAGATTTAATAAAAGCGCAACCTTTGTCGACCTAAACAACCCAGAGAAAAATTATTTATTTAGTCCTGGAGTTGATTACCAAGAACAACAAACGTCAACAAACAAGACGATGGATGCCTATTTGGCCTATTCAAAAAATCTTACAGGTTTTGTTACAAAGGTTGATGCGCAAGCGGGTTATTCTTATCAAGATTTTGTTACTGATGGTACCAAGAATGAGTATCAATACAACCCGGAAACAGGAGCGAGAGAGTTATTTGTTAAATATCCAAGAGAGAATCCTACTAACCGATATTATTCGCCTTTAAATCTGCAAGCTTTTTTTGCTAGAACTAATGTTGATTTGTTAGGCAGGTATTTGTTTACTGCAACGTTAAGAGCTGATGGCTCTTCCTTATTCCAAGAAAACAAAAGATGGGGTTATTTTCCAGCCTTTGGTTTAGCATGGAAATTAAAAGAAGAATCATTTCTAAAGAATATGAATTTTGTTCAAGATTTGAAATTGCGATTGGGTTGGGGTCAAACAGGACAGGCTAATATACCGGGTAAATTTTTCCCGTCTAGACAGTTGTACGAGCCTGGAGATGCTACAAGTCAATACTTGCCAAATGCAACCACTTATACTCCGATACCTTACAATCCTGATTTGACTTGGGAAACAACCACTACGTTGAATGCTGGATTAGATTTTGAAATTT
>JBIKRP010000123.1:0-6095 GCA_044349145.1 Flavobacterium sp. | reverse complement strand
ATTCGCTTTCCGTCTTCTTCAAATGAGATATTCGAAAAACCGCCCAAATTCAAACAATAGTCGAATTCAAAAAACAATAATCGATCACCAATAGGCACGAGTGGTGCACCTTGACCGCCCAATTGCACATCTTGTGCACGGAAATCACACACTACCTTTTGCTGACAAATTGCTGCAATTTCAGGAAGGTTTCCGATTTGCAAGGTGAAACCATTTTGTGGTTGATGTAGAATCGTATGACCGTGAGAACAAACCGCATCGATGTTTTTGAGTTGCTGTTTTTCGATGAATTCAAAAATGATTTTTCCTAGTAATTGGGTGTAGTCTTGATTGAGTTTTGATAGCTGATTTTCACTATAATTAACGCCGTTTTTCAATTGGTCAATCCACTGATTGTCGTATGCGATTGTTTCTGCTACACCAATTTCGAAAATCCATTTTTTGCCATCAAAATGAAAATGTAACAGCGCCAAATCAACACCATCGAGAGAAGTGCCCGACATAACGCCAACAATAGTATAGGAATTTTTCTGCATGGGATAAAAATACGAAAAGAAGCAAATCTTAAATAGTAATTCTTTACATTTGTTGAACAGATCTTCTAAATCACAGCTATTCAAACAACTAAACAATAAATAGGATGAATAGAACTACTTCAACACTCCGAAAATTCATGTTGCTCTTTTTCCTAACTTTTTCGCTAATAGGATACGCACAACATTTCACAGTTACATTAGACAATTTTATGTCAACTACTAACACTTTCGAAGTTGATGTTATTCTTATCATAAATACTCCAGCGCAAGGAGTTCGCTTGTGCTCAGTGTCTGCAGGAATCAATTTCAATTCTGCGATCTTAAATGGTGGTACACCATGCGTAACAAATAATTGTGGCTCATGGGCTTTAATACCTGGAACTATAGCACCAGAGCTTACCGCTAATGGAGGTTTGAATACGATGAATACTACCAATAGACTTAATCCAGTAGGGCATTTAAGAATTGTCCAAGCAACCAAGGCTAATTCTCTTGTAGATCTGGTTGCAGGGAGCTACAGAATCGGCAGGTTTAGATTTACCAATACGGTGCCATGGTCAGTAGATAGCGATCCTGAGTTGTGGTTGCAGCCGACAAATACCAACCCTACTGGTTCTACAAATACAATTGTTTCATTTACTAATTTTGGCTCGACAACTTTTGTACGTGCTGCTACAACAACCACAAGTCCACATTATGTTACTTTAGGTTATACACAAGCATCTCCACTGCTCAGGGTTTTGAACAGTTCACTTGCAACAATACCATCGGAAGCATCAGAACAAATTGCAACTGCTTTTCCAAACCCGTTTTCGAATACGTTCCAACTAAACTTAAGTACAGTTTCAAACGAAATAGTCCAAGTTAGTGTATATGATATGTTGGGGAAATTAATTGAAGATTTTAACGTGGAAAGTAACGGTATTACTTCATTTTCTTTTGGTGAAAAATATGCTGCTGGTTTTTATAATGTGAAAGTTTCTCAAGGCGATAAAACGCAAGTAATTCGCATGATCAAAAAATAATTTTTTTTAATAGTATTTAGAAAAGCACCTGCTATTATAGGTGCTTTTTGTTTTTGTGATAGGAGCAAGATGAGTAGAGGAAAGATGTCAAGTTGAACAATTCCAAAAAATACGAAAACGTTTGAAATTTTAACTTTTTAATGATACATTTGAAAACAAAAATTAAAAACGTCCCACTTTAGCATAAAACACATGGATTTTAATCTTACCGAAGAACATTTGATGATTCAACAAGCCGCTCGAGATTTTGCTCAAGCCGAGTTGTTACCAGGAGTAATAGAAAGAGACGAACATTCTAAATTCCCCACAGAACAAGTCAAAATGATGGCTGATCTAGGTTTTATGGGAATGATGGTCGATCCTAAATATGGCGGTTCGGGTTTAGATAGCATTTCCTATGTTTTGGCGATGACCGAAATTGCAAATGTTGATGCCTCGGCCGCGGTTATCATGTCTGTGAATAATTCTTTGGTTTGCGCCGGTATTGAAAAATATTGCAACGAAGAACAAAAAATGAAATACTTAGTTCCGTTGGCGAAAGGGGAAGTAATCGGTGCTTTTTGTTTGTCCGAACCAGAAGCAGGATCAGATGCGACTTCACAAAAAACAACTGCGATTGATAAAGGCGATCATTATTTATTAAACGGAACCAAAAACTGGATCACGAATGGCGCAACCGCTTCGACTTATTTAGTTATTGCGCAAACCGATGTGGAAAAAAAACACAAAGGAATCAACGCGTTTATCGTAGAAAAAGGTTGGCCTGGTTTTGAAGTTGGTCCAAAAGAAAAGAAAATGGGAATTCGCGGTTCGGATACGCATTCACTGATGTTTACCGACGTCAAAGTGCCCAAAGAAAACCGCATTGGCGCCGATGGATTCGGATTTAATTTCGCGATGAATGTATTGAATGGCGGTCGCATCGGAATTGCCTCTCAAGCATTAGGTATCGCAACTGGTGCTTATGAATTAGCTCTAAAATATTCGCATGAACGCAAAGCTTTTGGAAAAGAGATTTTCAATCATCAAGCGATTGCCTTCAAATTGGCAGATATGTATGTCAAAATCACAGCCGCTCGATTGCTTATTATGAAAGCTGCTTGCGAAAAAGACGAAGGCAAAGATATTTCACATTCAGGAGCGATGGCGAAATTATATGCTTCTGAAATTGCTTTGGAAGTGGCGAATGAAGCAGTTCAAATTCACGGAGGAAACGGTTATGTTGCCGAATACCACGTAGAACGTATGATGCGCGATTCTAAAATCACACAGATTTATGAAGGAACTTCTGAAATTCAACGAATCGTTATTTCACGTGGATTGGTGTCCTAAGATTTATTGAATAAGAAAGAAAACCCTTTTAGGACAATATTCTGAAAGGGTTTTTTGTTTACATTCGTTACTACCTTTTATTTAATTACTTATAAGTATGTCAGAAGAGTTGAAATATTGGTACTTGCGTGATCACAAGTTATTTTGGACGCTGAGTATGTCTCAAGTGAAGCAATTGTGCATCATTACTGGATTCAAAAAAGCCAAAAAAGGCGATGTCATTTACTTTTCTTCGAGCGAAGTGCCAAGAATATTTCTGCTCAAAAAAGGCAATATCAAAATTGTCGAAATCGATGAAGAAAGCAACGAAACCATCAAAGACATCATTCAAAAAGGCGATTTGTTTGGCGAATTGACTTTAGAAAGTGATAAAAACTCCAGCGAATACGCCAAAGCATTGACTGACGAAGTCATTATTTGCAGTTTCTTACTATCTGATTTTGAAAATTTAATGTTGCAAAACCCCAACTTAGCGTTGACGTACACCAAGTTTGTGGGTTTGAAAATGAAGCGCATCAAAAACAGCTACTCCAACCTCATTTCTAAAGACGCCAAAACCCGTTTGCACACTTTTATCAAAGAATGGGCAGAACGGGAAGGCAAATTCAATGGTAATAAAGTCTCCATCGATAATTACCTCACTCAAGCCGACATCGCTCAAATCATCGGTACCTCACGCCAAACTGCCACCCAATTGCTCAACGAAATGGAGGAGAAGCAATTGATATTTTACTCGCGAAAAGAAATTTTGATTGATGATATTTCTAAACTTTAGGATAATTTTCCTCTTAATGTAAACTACCCGACAAAACAACAATCTCATTCATAGTACGTTTGTATCATAAAAATACAACTGCTATGAAAAAGATACTTTATTTATTACCGGCCTTAGTCAGCTTGGTTTCCTGCCAAGAAGAAGGAATACTAACCAAAGATCAGGAAAAAGTCGTGCTTAATCCAATTGCAGAACTCCAATATTCTGGTGTTTTCGTTCCCACGTCAGGCATAACTGTCAGCGGAGAAGCCAAAATTTATTTAGAAAACGGGCAGTACAAAGTTAACCTTGAGAACTTCAATGTCTCAAGTGGACCTGATTTGAAAGTCTATTTGTCTAAAGCTGCCGAGCCTACCGAATTTGTGAATCTGGGCAACTTGACTTCTCAAACGGTTTATCCCATTCCAAGTAACGTCGATGTTACGCGTTATTCTCACGTTTTAATTCACTGCCAACAGTACAATCATTTGTTTGCGATTGCGGCACTAACTCAAAATTGATAATCATGAAAAAACATTTTTTATTTTTGGCAATATTATTATTTGTAACCAAAGTTTCGGCTCAAGGTTGCAGCGACGCAGGAATTTGCTCCATCAACAAAGGATTTACGGACGAAAAAGAACAGTTTAAAAACAAATTAGAGTACGCCTCGATTTATAGTCTGGGAGAAGCAGATGTGCAGTATTTGTCGCATTACATTTCGTACACCAAACGATTCAATGAGCGATTTGCCTTTACTAGTAAAGTAACATTATCAACTGCCAACGGTAGCTTTGGAACGCGAACCCAATTCGGGGACGCTTTCCTAGTAGGGAATTATACTTTTAAAGAGACAAAGTCAAAGCAGTGGAGTACCCTTCTTGGATTGAAATTCCCTTTCACCGCCTCCAATCTAAAAATAAATGGCTATTCATTGCCACTTGATTATCAGTCGAGTTTGGGAACTGTCGATGCTTTCGTGGGAACCAATCTTCATTATAAACAATGGGATTTTAATGCCGCGTTGCAAATCCCCGTGGTCAATTTGAACAAGAATTCTTATTTCGCGGAGTATTCGGGCACCACCGATTTTCCATCAACCAATTTGTTTGAGCGCAAACCAGATGCGTTGCTTCGTGCAACTTATTTGGTAAATATTCCAAAATCAAAGTTTTCTTTCAAGCCGAATGTCTTGTTTATTTATCATTTAGGAGAAGATTCCTATGAGAATATTTTCGGTCGACGAGAAAGCATTAAAGGGTCTGATGGGTTGACCGTTAACGGAAATTTGCTAAGTACTTATCGCATCAATCAACAAAATCAAATCGAGCTTTCGATTGCATCGCCTTTTGTAGTGCGAGAAGTGAGACCTGATGGACTAACTCGAAGTCTTGTTCTAGGATTGCAATACCAATATTCTTTTTGACATAATTTAATTATAAATGAAAAAACTAATCAATTTAGTTGTAGTGCTAATTACAACTAGCATTTTTGCGCAGACTAATGTGGAAAACAAAATAGCGATTCAAGGCTATGATTCTGTTGCTTATTTTGAAAGTAACAAAGCCATTGAAGGAAAGAAAGAAATCACTTCTGAATTCAACGGAGCAATTTATTACTTTTCCTCCGAGAACAATAAAACACTTTTCTTAAAAAATCCGGAGCAGTATATTCCGCAATTTGGAGGTTATTGTGCTTATGGAATGTCCGAAGGATACATAGCACCGATTCAGCCTGAAGCGTTTACTGTTGTCGATAATAAGTTATATCTAAACTATAATTTAGAAGTTAAAGAAATGTGGTTGAAAGATCAAAAAAACCGGATTGAAAAAGCGAGTAAAACCTGGGAAAAAATCAAAAAAGAAAAATAATTCCAACAAATTGTTTTCAAAAGTAAAGTAGCAGACAAAACACTTTTTCATCGCACTTTATCTTTGTCTCAAGAAATTAAAAATCAATTTAAATTTAAAAGACAAATTAAAATCTATAGAAATGAAAAAATCAATTTTAATTTTATTCGTTGCCTTACTATCTGTAACAACCTATGCGCAAACAGCTGCAAAAAGAACATCACAATTCAATTTAGAGAAAAAAGTCGCCATTCAAGGTTATGATCTTGTTGCGTATTTCACGCAGAAAAAAGCGGTAAAAGGCAAGTCGACTATCGCTAGTTCTTACGAAGGTGTAGTCTACTATTTCTCCTCTCAGGACAACAAAGACGCTTTTGCTAAAAATCCTGCGAGCTTCGAGCCACAATACGGCGGATGGTGTTCGTATGCTATGGGAGCGACTGGTGAAAAGGTGGAAATTGATCCCGAAACTTTCAAAATTGTCGACGGAAAACTCAATTTATTCTACAACGCTTACTTCAACAACACCTTAAAAAGTTGGAACAAAGACGAAACCAACTTGAAGAAAAAAGCAGATACGAATTGGAAGAAGTTTATT
>JBIKRP010000122.1:0-6108 GCA_044349145.1 Flavobacterium sp. | reverse complement strand
TGCTCATTGGCCAACTGATTGTTCGCTGCACCAGCAATAACTTTTGCCTGAATCTTGTACACAGTATCGTCATTTATGGTTGCGCCTAATGCACACGGAGCATAAATATCGACGGTAGCGCTATAAAGATCTGCACCTGTGAATATAGAGGCACCATATTTTGCTGAAACTTCTTGAAGTCTACTTTCGTTGATATCGGCAATTTGCACCTTCGCTCCTTCTGCTATCAAAAGACCTACTAAAGTTTCCCCGACATGTCCAATTCCTTGTACCAAAATAGACTTCCCTCCCAAATTGTCCGAACCAAATTGGTATTTTGCAGCCGCTTTCATTCCCATATAAACACCGTAAGCCGTCACAGGAGAAGGGTTTCCGGAACCGCCTTTTGATTCTGAAATACCAGTTACATAAGGCGTGATTTCACGAATCATATCCATATCTGGAGTGGTTGTACCGACATCCTCAGCAGTGATATATCGACCACTTAATGAATGAACATATTCTCCAAATTTCTTGATTAATTCGGGCGTTTTGTCTGTTTTTGCATCACCAATAATCACCGCTTTTCCGCCGCCTAAATTCAACCCAGAAATTGCTGATTTGTACGTCATCCCGCGAGACAGCCGCAACACATCATTCAACGCTTCCCATTCGTTCGCGTACTTCCACATTCTGGTACCTCCCAAAGCAGGTCCTAAAACTGTGTTATGAATTCCAATAATTGCTCTTAAACCAGTATCTTTGTCGTTGCAAAAAACAATCTGCTCGTGATTATCGAAAGACAATTGTCCGAAAACAGGATCCATTTTTTGTAACTCTTTTGGGGTAACGATTTCTGATGTCATAATTTAGTTTTTAGATGAGGGTTCATAAAAATTACACTGCGAATTTAGCATTAAAATCAGAATGTAATAATTTTATTGAACAAAATAAGCAATTCTTTAAAAAATAATCCATAAAAAGAGAATACAATAATTTAGAAATAACTATCTTTTTAAGTTTTTTACAATACATTAATAACAACTTTTCCTAATACAATGAAAGAACTTCAATATTTAAACAAATACTTTCTCAAGTACAAATACAGTTTTTTAATAGGAATAGTCACCACAATCATTGCTCAAATATTCTCTTTGTTTACTCCAAAGTTGATCAGCAAATCATTCAAAGCCATCGAGGATTTTGCAAAACAAGCGGATTCCAATCCTGCGATTATTCAGAAAGAGTTGATTCACAATATTTTACTCATAATTGCAACGACTATCATTGCTGGATTTCTCACTTTCTTGATGCGTCAGACCTTAATTGTCATGTCACGTCATATTGAATTTGACTTAAAGAATGAGGTGTTTCGTCAGTACGAAAACTTATCGCAAAATTTCTACAAGCAAAATCGAACAGGAGATCTGATGAATCGAATCAGTGAAGATGTTGGGAAAGTTCGAATGTATGTGGGACCCGCGGTGATGTACACCATCAATACTTTTATTCGATTCACGATTGTGATTATATATATGTACAACGTGTCACCAAGACTAACGCTTTACGCACTTTTGCCATTGCCTATTTTGTCCTATGCCATATTCAAATTGAGTTCTGAAATCAATACTCGAAGTACCGTTTTTCAACAATATCTTTCAAAAATTTCGAGTTTTACACAAGAAGTTTTCTCTGGAATTCGGGTGATTAAGGCCTACTCACTTGAACAACAATATCAAAATAATTTGGTAGACCTATCCGAAGAAAGCAAAACAAAGAGTTTGCATTTAGCCAAAGTTCAATCGCTTTTTGGTCCCCTGATGCTTGCCTTAATCGGAGTCAGCAATTTAGTAGTGATTTATTTTGGAGGCATGATGTATATCAATGGAACCATCAACAGTATCGGAACCATTGCCGAATTTATTTTATATATCAACATGCTGACCTGGCCAGTGGCATCCTTGGGTTGGGTATCTTCGATGGTTCAGGAAGCCGAAGCCTCACAAAAAAGAATTAATGAATTTTTGAAAATACAACCCGACATCCAAAACAACAACGCCGACAAGACAGATATCAAAGGCGCTATCGAGTTAAAGAATGTGAGTTTTGAATACGACGACACCCATATTACCGCATTAAGCAATGTTAGTTTTACAATAAATAAAGGCGAAACACTAGCCATATTAGGCAAAACTGGAGCGGGAAAATCAAGTATTATTTCCTTAATCAGTCGACTTTATGATGTCAGCAACGGCGAAATTCTGATTGATGGCAAAAACATCAAAAACGTCAATCTGTTTGACCTTAGAAACAGTATTAGTATTGTCCCGCAAGATGCATTTCTGTTTTCCGATTCGATAAGAAACAATATCAAATTCGGCAAAGAAAACGCAACAGATAATGAAGTTACGAATGCTGCAAAACAAGCAGTCGTGCATGACAACATCTTGCAATTTAACAAAGAATACGACACGGTTCTTGGCGAACGTGGAATTACCATTTCTGGCGGTCAAAAACAACGCATTTCGATTGCGCGAGCTTTGATAAAAGACGCGCCAATTTTGTTGCTCGACGATTGTTTGTCGGCAGTCGATACAGAAACCGAAGAAACAATTCTGAATAACCTACTTTCTTATTGCAAAGACAAAACAACAATTATAGTAAGTCATCGTGTTTCATCAGCGAAAAATGCAGATAAAATTATAATTATAGATGGTGGAAAAATAATACAACAAGGTTCTCATAATCAATTAATAAACGAAAAGGGGTATTATTCGGAGCTATATTCTAAACAACTTTCTGAAAAAGAATTGTCATAATTGTTGCATTGTAATACATTTTTTATCATTTTTGACACGAGCGAAAAGCAAATTGGCGGAGCAAATGATATTAACACCAAATTAATTGCATTTAGGATTATGAGAGAAAATGACATGGTAGAAAAAGAAGATATTTTTTCTAAAGTTTTGAGAGCTGGGCGTAGAACTTATTTCTTTGACGTACGCGCTACAAAAGCTGATGATTATTACATTACGATTACCGAAAGTAAAAAGTTTACCGAAGAAGATGGATCGTTTCATTTCAAAAAGCACAAGATTTATTTGTACAAAGAAGATTTTGCAGCATTTGCTGAAATCCTAGAAGAAATGACTTCTTACGTATTAAATCACAAAGGAGAAGAAGTGATTTCAGAGCGTCACCAAAAAGACTTTAAAAAGGAATATAGTGACGATAGAGATACATCTGAGTCCACTTCAAAAACGAACAATTTTACTGATATTGATTTTGACGATATTTGATTTTTTCAAACATACATTAATGAAAGTCTAAAAAGCGGGTGTTTTTTAGACTTTTTTTTTAAATGAGTATTATTTAAACATCAGTTAATACTAATAACAATATTTATTAATACTATTGCGCTCAAATAAGGAATATCTTAGACATGCATCTATGCCTTATTGACCATTAAAACTAATTTTTAAATTATAATTAACATATATTTTAATTTTGTATTTTTGCTAGTTAGCTGTTACTTTTATTATCAAGTTTAAAAGAATAAAAAACAGAATAGTAAATCATAATTGCTTTAATTTTAAGTTTTTATAAGTTACAAGGAATAGACTAGTAGCCATTTTATGTATGTAAAGAATTAAAGATTACCAAACCCAACATGAAAATTATTTCCCTCAAATTGAAAATAACAACATTCCTCCTATTATTTCTAGCTTGCCACGGCGTTTTGGCGCAAAAAACATCTGAAAATCTGAAGAGTAGTATTGCGAATAATGATACTGTTACTGCTCAATTAACTACAAGTAGCCAGAACTCTAGTAGGATGTTACCTCCAGTAATTACAGGTAACTTTAGTATTTGCTTACCTGGACCAACGACCACACAGTTAACCGCTTCCTTGCCTCCAGCGCCCGTAACTGCAACTACACCTTGGGTGTCTTCAAATCCTGCTGTAGCAACAATAAGCGCTACTGGTTTAGTGACGCAAGTATCTTTTGGCGCAACAACAATTACTTATACCGATAATCTTGGAAATACTTATTCCGAAAATGTTTCTGTAAGTGGATTTCCCACGATTGCAACAACCAACGGAACCTCCACTTGCGCAGGAGGTACACTTCAAATAAGCGGCTCCCTATTTCCTAATCCAATTACTCCATGGACTTCATTAACGCCTGCAATTGCATCAGTTGATTCTAATGGACTAATTACGGGTATTACAGGCGGAAGTGCTACCATTCAATACATGAATTTAGGTGGATGTACAACTACAACACCAATTACGATTAATCCGCTACTAATACCAGCTGTTACCTGCGGTGCGACCACTACGAGTCAAATTGCTTTTAACTGGACTGCCGTAGCTGGAGCTTCTACTTATGTTAGGAGTTATCAAGTAGGTGCTGGTCCATTTCAGACAGCAGGATCTGGAAGTGCGACCACTTATACTTTAACTGGATTACTGCCAAGCACAACAGTTACCTTTTATGTCGCGCCGTCAGGATCTGTGGGTTCCTGTTTTCAAGTGGGACAAGTAACCTGTTCAACACTTCCTTGTGATGCTGTAACAACACCGGTAGCTCCAACAATTGGAGTCATTACCCAACCCTCTTGTTTTCTAGCCACAGGATCTGTTGCTATTTCCGGTTTGCCTGCGGGAAATTGGACATTAAATCAAACTGGAACCGCCGCTAATACTATTGCTGGGAATACTCCCACAACTACTGTCTCAGGTCTTGCAACTGGAAATTATACTTTTACTGTTTTGAACAATTTGGGATGTACTTCGTTGGCATCTGGAAATGTAAATATTGCAGGTGTACCTCCAATTCCTGCCGCTCCGATTTCAACTGGGAATATTACCGAGTGTGAGCAACTTCCAATTCAAATACTTGATGCAAATAATGCCATTACCGTAATTCCTGGACAAACCATTTCTTGGTATACCCTTGCCGTTGGAGGCGCTTTGGTTGCTAGTCCAACACTCAATACGGTAGGAACCGCCACTTACTTTGCACAAGCCACTGACGGAACTTGCGATTCAACCACTAGAACTTCTGTAACACTCACAATAACAGGTGCGCCTGCCGCTCCAATTTCAACGGGGAATATTACGCAGTGCCAGCAACTTCCTATTCAAACACTCAACGCTAATACTGCCATTACGGTAATTCCTGGGCAAACCATTTCTTGGTATACCCTTGCCGTTGGTGGTGTTTTAGTTCCGACACCAACGCTTAATACAGTGGGAACCGCCACTTACTTTGCGCAAGCCAATGACGGAACTTGCGATTCTTTAACGAGAACTTCTGTTACACTAACCATCACAGGTGCGCCTGCCGCGCCGATTTCGACTGGGGATATTACCGAGTGCGTGCAACTTTCTATTCAAACACTCAATGCCAATACTGCCATAACGGTAATTCCGGGACAAACTATTTCTTGGTATACCCTTGCCGTTGCAGGCGCTTTAGTTGCTAGTCCAACACTCAATACAGTGGGAACCATCACTTACTACGCACAAGCCAATGACGGAACTTGCGATTCAACCACTAGAACTGCTGTAACTCTAACCATAACTGGTGCGCCTGCCGCTCCGATTTCGACTGGGGATATTACCGAGTGTGAAGAACTTCCGATTCAGACGCTTGATGCCAATACTGCCATTACGGTAATTCCGGGACAAACCATTTCTTGGTACGATCTTGCCGTTGGTGGTGTCTTAGTTGCTAGTCCAACGCTCAATACGGTAGGAACAGCCACCTACTTTGCGCAAGCCAATGACGGAACTTGTGCTTCGTTAACTAGAACTTCTGTTACACTGACCATCACAGGTGCGCCTGCCGCTCCGATTTCGACTGGTGATATTACACAATGCGAACAACTTCCGATTCAAACGCTCAACGCCAATAATGCCATTACCGTAATTCCTGGACAAACCATTTCTTGGTATACCCTTGCCGTTGGAGGTGTTTTAGTTGCTAGTCCAACTCTCAATACGGTGGGAACCATCACGTACTTTGCACAAGCCAATGACGGAACTTGCGATTCAACCACTAGAACTTCCGTAACACTAACAATCACAGGTGCGCCTGCCGCTCCGATTTCAACTGGTGA
>JBIKRP010000121.1:0-6140 GCA_044349145.1 Flavobacterium sp. | reverse complement strand
GATATTTCCTTGAAAGTACGGTTTGGATTAACTCTTTTGTCGTTGTTTTTCCGTTACTACCCGTCAGTGCAATAATTGGAAGCTTTAAATACTGCCGATGAAATCTAGCTAATTCCTGCAGCGTTTCCAAACTATCCTCTACTTCTATTGTCCGATCATCTCGGTAATAGTCGGCATTGTCAATAATCACGTATGATGCTCCCTTTGACAGTGCTTCAACTGCAAAAGTGTTGGCGTCAAAACGGTCGCCCTTAATAGCAACAAATAAACATCCTTCTACAATTTTTCGTGTATCAATAGAAACCGAATGACATTTAAGAAATACTTGGTGAATGTCTTTAATATCCATAATAAAAATTAAAAAATAAAAGCCCTATTAAAGGGCTTTTATTGAAATATCAAATTAGAAACTAGTTTCTAGGTCTTTTCTTTTTGTCTGCTTTTGGACCAACTCTCGACATGGCACATCTAAATCCGATGTAATCTGTCGCCATATCCTGAGGAAAATATCTTCTTTGAGCTGGGTCTAACCAATAGGCCCTATCTCTCCATGATCCACCTTTATAAACACGCACGTTGTCATTCACAAGGGTTGTTCTTTTGTTAGACTTATCGAACTTACGGACCATATTACCTAAACTATCGGTAGTCACATTGTGCATTGGAGAATCGTACATTTTGTGTTTTTCCTTGCTCTTAGCATCTTCTTCTTCAGATGATCCAAAATCAAAGTATCGCGTTGACTGTTTGTCTCCATCTCTGTAGTTTTTGTGGTCACTTTTATCAAAGTTTTGTCTCAAGTAAGTTTCTTTCTCATCTACTGGAACCTGAGCCAATTGACCTGGTAAATTTCTTGAAATTATTCTACCATTCGCCAATGTATCAAAAACTTGCGTTTCAGGAGTTACTAATTCAGCTTTTCCATCTTCACCAATTTTATTCTTCGTGTAAACGTTACCTCTAAAGTAGTTGAAATCACTAGCCTCATCATCTACAATCGGACGGTAAACATCTGCTACCCATTCCGCAACGTTTCCTGCCATATCATACAAACCAAAATCATTTGGAGGGTACGATTTTACTACATTTGTGATGTCTGCACCGTCATCTGACCATCCTGCAATTCCACCGTAATCACCTTTTCCTTGCTTAAAGTTAGCCAATTGATCGCCGCGAACTTTTCTTTTTCCTGAACGCGTGTATGTCCCAGACCAAGGATACTTTTTCTGCCCTTTATAGATATTATACTCTCTTTGACCTACATCAGCTGCCGCTGCATACTCCCATTCTGCTTCTGTTGGAAGTCTGTATTCTGGCAAGATTAATCCAGAAGAACGTTGAGCGTATACATTTTTCGCAGGAGCTTCCGTACCTGGCTGATCTTTTGTTCCTTTGGTTTTTACTGGTTTCGATTTGGAGTTCTTTCTGCCTTTCAAAACAATTTTTTCATCACCTCCAAAAGCCTTTGTTGGTTGATTTAAATATGTTTCCGTACTAAAAGTAGCTTCTGCTTTGGTATCAAGAACTTTCGCATCTTTTTTCAAGAAACCTTCCTTTTCCAAGGTATTTTCATTAACTCTATCGGTACGCCATTTACTAAATTCAACTGCTTGAATCCAATTTACTCCGACAACTGGATAACTTGCGTATGCAGGATGTCTTAGGTAGTTGTTGGTCATTGTTTCATTGTAACCCAAACGATTTCTCCACACTAGTGTGTCAGGAGAAGCTCCTTCGTAAATGTTTTTGTAGTTTTCTTGATCTGGCGGAAAAACTCTTTTTAACCAATCCAAGTACTCCATGTACATTAAATTAGTAACCTCGGTTTCATCCATATAAAAAGACTGAACGTGTTGTTGATTTGGAGTATTATTCCAATCATGCATTACGTCATCTTGAACTTTACCCATCGTAAATGTTCCGCCTTCAACCATCACTAAACCAGGTCCAGTTGCTTGCTTTTTAAAATTAGAGGCGTATTGAAATCCTCCTTTTTTGTCATTTATCTTCCAGCCAGTTGCTGTAGATGAATTTTTCGAACTTGACTTTTTACTGCAACTCGCAGTCATTCCTAGTACTATCAATAAAGTTAGTAAGAGTTTGAATGTCATAATTTTGTTTACTTTCATACTTTTAGCAGGTAATAAATTCGTGGCGCAATATAATCATTAACCTTTATATAGCAACAAATTTTTATTAATTTTTTTTGAAATACTGTTCAACTTCAACAAAACGTAAATTTATTTTAATTAGTATCTTCAGAACTATTAAAAATTTTAATTTTACAGCTTTAGTAATAATTTGTGTCAAAACACGTTTGTATCAACAATGAAAAAAATTGCAACCTTTTTACTATTTTTTATTTGCTCATATTCTATCGCTCAAATGAAGGGCGATATGATTATTAAATGGAGCGGCATTTCGTCTGCCAATATTGGTGACCAAAAAATAAGAATCCCTCAATATAATCCGGACAATCTTCAATTTGACCCTGCTGCGAAAAGAGTTTATTTTGTATTTCAAATTCCAACTTCAACGGAAGTCAACGAGAATTCGCTCCAAATTTCTAATCTTGTCTACGAAGACATGAGCGAAAACGAATTAGGTGATTTAGTGGCTTCTGAAATCCCCACATCAATCGGTGCAACAGCAAAGAACTTAGAGTCAAGAAACGATTTGTTCGTCTCGATTATGCTGTCACCAATCGTAAAAGTTGGGAATTCATTAAAAAAAATCAAATCTTTTTCCTATAGTTTAAATAGTAGTTCTTTTCGATTAAACCTTGCGAATACTGAATTCAGCACGCTTTCAAATTCGGTTTTATCCACAGGCAATTGGTATCGTTTTTATGTTACAAAGTCGGGAGTTTATAAAATTAACCGCAGTTTCTTAAGCAATCTTGGCATCAACATGACCGGAATAGACCCTAGAAAAATAAAAATTTATGGTAATGGTGGACGAATGGTTCCTCTAAAAAATAGTGATTTCTATCCCGCCGACATAAAAGAAAATGCTATTCAAGTTTTTGGAGAAGAGGATGGCGTCTTCAACGATTCCGATTATGTGTTATTTTATGGTGAAGGAGTCGACCAATGGATTAAAGAAAGTCAAACGACCAATAATTTATACGATTCTAAGTCCTATTATTATATTAATGTTGAGGGAAATGACGGAAAAAGAATTCTTCCGATGCAGCAACCAAGCGCCGCGAGTGATGTCCTATTAACTGTATTTGACGACACACAATATTACGAAGTTGACAATGTTAACATCGTGAGATTGGGAAGACGTTGGTTCGGAGAAGAATTTGACTTTGTTGACCAAAAGAATTTCCAATTTAAAATCCCAAACATCGAAACTTCCACTCCAATTAGTCTCTATATTTTTGCAGCAGCAGTTTCGATTGTTAACACTTCAATGGAAGTCAAATCAAACGACGTATTTGTTGCGAACATGCCTTTTACCCCGATAGGTTCCTCTTTAAAGGCGGACTCTTCCATTTTAAACACTACAATTCCTGCGTCGGAAAATATCAAAATTTCACTAAAGTACAGCAATGGTGGAGTTCCTGATTCGAAAGGATATTTAGACTATATTTCACTAAAATCAAAACGAAATCTTATAGGTTACGGAAAACAGTTTCCTTTTAAGTACGATCTTTCGAGCACTAGCACTCAAATTGGAGAATTTCAAATTAGCAATGCAAGCGCTATCAAGCAAATTTGGGATGTTACAGACATCTACAACGTTACGCAAGTGACTAACGAAAATCAAAATGTATTTTCATTCAAAACCAATTTTGGCACGGAGGAAAGATTTATTGCAGTAGATCAAAACGATTACTACCAACCGCTTTTAGATTCTAGATCGAAAGTTTCAAATCAAAATCTAAAAGGCACCATATTTTTAAATGCTCAAGGTCAATTTCAAGACATCGATTATCTAATTATCACGCCTGCTTTTTTAGGAGCCCAAGCAGAGAAACTGGCAAATTTTCATCGGTCTTATTCTCAACTGAATGTGAAAGTTGTTACTCTAGAAACAATCTATCAAGAGTTCGCATCAGGAAAACAGGATATTGGAGCGATACGTAACTTTATTAAATATGTATACTACAACGCGTCTAGTGAAGATACTAGAGTGAAATATGTAAATCTTTTTGGTGATGCCTCTTTTGATTTTAAGAACAGAATTTCAATTGCAGCAAATATTGTCCCTATTTATCATGCATTAAATAGCTTAACTGTCGATCCAAGTTCATTCGCGTCGGATGACTATTTTGTCTTTATGAGCCCTAATGAAGGTGACTTAGATTCTAACTATCCTCAAAAAGCTGGCCTGAGTGACATTGCGGTGGGAAGAATAATTGCCAGTACAACCACACAAGCAGATGAACTGGTAAACAAAATAATTGATTACCATGATGTAAAATCCTATGGCAATTGGCGTAATAATATCGTGGTAGTTGCCGATGATACAGATAAAGATAGTGATCGGACGCTGCAAACAAATATTAATACATTGGCGGAAACCATCGTAGCTCAAAAACCATTTTTGAATTACGAAAAGATTCTTTTGGATTCGTATGTCCAAGAAACAAGTGCCGGAGGAAGTCGTTATCCTAAAGCCCGTAAAGACCTTTTTGACTATTTTGAAAAAGGCGCGTTGGTGCTTAATTACCTTGGTCACGGCGGTGAAGATGGTCTAGCGCAGGAGCGTATATGGGAAAAGTCGGACGGGCAAAACTTGCAAAACCAATTTAAATATCCGCTCTTCATTACCATCACTTGTGAGTTTTCAAGATTTGACAATCCCTTTAGACCAACGGCAGGAGAATTTACGTATTGGAATCCTAAAGGAGGTGCAATCTCGATGATTACTACAGTAAGGGAAATTTATCAATCTACTGGAGAAAACTTTAATACCATACTAGCAAAATACTTGTTTTCTTACGGATCAAATAATTATGTTTCGATCGCAGAAGCTTTGCGACTTGCAAAGAATGAATTTACACCGAGAACCGATGTTGTATTTTATCTCGGAGATCCAGCTCTTCAATTGGCAATTGCAAAACCTCAGGTAAGTCTAACAAAAGTAAACGACATGCCAATAAGTGGTGCAATAGATGATTTTAAATCTTTATCTTATATAAAATTAACTGGCGAAGTAACCGACGAAAATAACAATCCTTTACCTGCGTATGATGGCGAACTGTCCGTTCAAATTTTTGACAAGAAAATTGTACGAACAACTTTAAATAATGATAACAATAGTCCTCCAATTAATTTTGATGTTTTAGGAGAAACTATCTTTAGAGGAAATGCAACAGTTACCGACGGCAAATTTGAATTTGGTTTTGTAGTTCCCCGTGATATTGCCATCCCACTTGGCAATGGTAGAATTAGTTTTTATACCAAAAGAAACCAAGCACTTTTTGACAAATCTGGCGTAAATAATAGTATCAAAATTGGAGGAATAAATGAAAATGCAGTCGCTGACAACCAGTCTCCAAAAGTCAAATTATATATGAACGATCAGAATTTTGTTTCTGGCGGAATTACTAATGAATCTCCATTGTTTTTAGCCTATTTGGAAGATGAAAATGGTATTAATACTGCAAGCGGCATCGGGCACGATATTGTTGCAATTCTTGATGGAAATGAAAGTGCTCCCTACAAATTGAATGATTACTACGAAACGGAATTAGATAATTATAAGCAAGGCAAACTTAAATTTCCGTTTCGAAATTTATCTAAAGGATTGCATACAATCACCTTTAAAGCTTGGGACGTATACAACAACCTAGTTACTGCAGAAATACAATTTTTGGTTGTAAGCGACGAATCCATTACCATTTCAAACGTTCTAAATTATCCAAATCCATTTGTGAATTACACGCAGTTCTGGTTTACACATAATAGACCTTTTGAACCCTTGGAAGTGCAAGTGCAGGTGATGACCATCACTGGAAAAATTGTGTGGACCAAGAACCAAACCATAACAAATGCCGAAACGATTTGCAGAGAAATAACCTGGGACGGAAAAGACGACTTTGGCGACAAGATCGGTAAAGGTGTTTATGTTTACAAACTCACCGTAAAATCAATTTTGAGTAATTCAAAAACAGAAAAATACGAGAA
>JBIKRP010000120.1:0-6205 GCA_044349145.1 Flavobacterium sp. | reverse complement strand
TACCCAAATCCACGCCCGCATGGTCTTGACGAACCATCCATCGTAAATACATATTGATGCGTTTTGCCGCAGAATTATTGTAAGGATCCGAAATGTGCTTTTGTGTTCGATTTTTATGATTGATTTCAAAGAATAAGGACTTTAATTCGTGAATGCTTTTTTGCAAACTTTCTTGTTCTTGATGCGACGCAAAAACCGATTCCAATCCACCGTGGATTTGATAAATATGCTTCAAGCCTTTGATGAAAGTTGAAAAATCTTGCCCATTGAATGTCCGATGAACAAAGTTTTCCAAGCGCTCCAAATCGGTTTCGGTATGCGACATGACGAAGTCGTAAGGTGTATTTCCAAGCAATTGCATCATCCTATGCGCATTTTTTAGTATCATCTTTCGATTGCCCCACGAAATAGTAGCGGTAAGAAAACCAGCGATTTCAATATCTTCTTTTATGGTGTATAAATGTGGAATTTGTATCGGATCACTTTCGATAAATTGTGGCGTATTATATTGTATCACTTTTTCTTCGAGAAATTCGTGGAGTTCTTTTAGGGTCATGGTTTTACTATTTTTTTGGAGTAAAATCCTTCTGAAAAGCTATCACCACGCAATTGCGGATAATATCCGAGTTTTTTTTCGAAATATTCAATTTGCTTGCTATTGACACAAGGTAATTTTCCATCTCCAGTCACCCAAATGTAGCTATGTTCATCTGGTGAATAATACTGCAGATTGTCCTTTGTTTTTTTTGAAAATGTAGCCCGTAGATTGGAATTTGATTTTGGAATGACAATTTGAGAGAGAGAAAATGACTTCGGATAAAAGTCTACACGGTTGTGATTGATTCCCAGTGCAATTGGAAATATAATATAAAGACTTGCAACGATAAGACCAATATATAAGGAAAGGTAAATAGGTGTTTTTTTTACCAAAACAAAAGAAAGTAATGTCAATCCAAAGAACATTACAAAGGACAAAAGAAAACGGAATTGCGGCGCCGTCAAAATCAAAAATACGATTTGAACAATCATGGTTACATAAATAATCCAAAAGGCCGTTTTGTTTTTTGATTTACGGATTGCGAAAGGAACCAATACGAAGAGCGATAGTAGCATCAAGGTGATAGAACGAATTACCCAGGATTCCGATATCCATTGCAATAAAATGGCAACAGTAGAAAGCGAAGAATATTGTTCTTGAGGCACTACAAATCCATAGTTCTTTGACGGACTCCACCAAAATTCGTAAAGCGCTTGTGGAATAGCATTTTCGGACATGATGTACTGTGCAAATAGAGATGAAGGATAAAATGGATAGCCCGTTAGAATGCTGTTTTTGATGACAAATAGGACTAAAACCATTACGCCGAAAAAAATCGTAGGTACAGTTTTGTGTTGCTTTTTATTGGTATGAAAAATAAAATAAAGTATCGGCAACAGCAAAATTGGCAAAGCTGAGATTTTGATATAGACAATGAAAAACGTCAGTAAGGCAAGAATTGTAAATGAATCTGGGTTGGACATTTCATCGCTTCTAATATGAAATGAGAAAAGCAAAAGTGAAATAACAATAACTGCCAAGTCAGGAGAGGGAACGCTTGAAAAAGGTAAAAGCAACACCACCAGCGTTGGAAAAAGTCCCATCAACAAGGCGTGAAGATTGCCTTTTTTGAAATAGATATCAAGTTGCCCAACAGAAAATGCAATTCCCAACAGCAAACAAAACCCGTTGAGATCATTGCAATGGTCAGTAAAATAAGAAAATGAGAACGCACTCTGCAAAATATGCCAGCCCGAAGTTTGTCCAAAGAAAATATGCAGATTGGCTAAACCTGGCACAAAACCATATTCATTGAGCCATTTTATAGTCTGCAAATAGTAGGTTTCATTATCAACGAAAAACGAACTTCCAGCGGACTGAAATAAAATAACGACCAACGTTAGGAGAAAGAAAATCTTCAAGTACGCGTCTATCTCTTTAATTATCTGAAAGTTGTGCTGGTAGGTAGCAAATAATTCACTTTTATATTTAACGACAATTAGAAGTTGAATAAGTACTAAAGCCATCTGAAACTCGAAGTTGATTCTTCCAAAAATCGCCCAAAAACTAGCGAACAAAGTAACAGCAAGCATCCCAAGTACGACGGTTAATGTCGTATTGCGTTCTTTTATCTGTACTGATTTTTCGAATGCGAATCCTAAGTTATAAAAGGTAACGAAGAGATAACACCATATTAGTACAATTAATAACATGATGATTAGGAGGAAATTTTACCGTCAACCATAGTCAATTTTCGGTCTGCCATATTCGCCAATTCCTCGTTGTGGGTTACAATCACGAAGGTCTGTCCGAAATTATCACGAAGATCAAAAAACAACTGGTGCAAGTTTTCAGCAGAAGTAGTGTCTAGATTTCCCGAAGGTTCATCCGCAAAAATAATTGCTGGTTTATTTATTAGTGCTCTCGCGACCGCCACACGTTGCTGTTCTCCACCAGAAAGCGCGTTTGGTTTATGGTGAATACGTTCCGATAATCCCAGATATTCCAGTAGTTTTTTGGCTTCTGCTTCTGTTTCTTTTTTGCTCTTGTTGGCAATAAAAGCTGGAATACAGACATTCTCTAAAGCGGTAAATTCGGGTAGCAATTGATGGAATTGAAAGATAAATCCCAAGTGCAAATTTCTAAATTGTGACAAAGCCTTGTCATTCATTTTTAACACGTCTTCGCCATTGATTTGTAACACCATTTCCGTAGAAGGTGTCGGTCGATCTAAAGTGCCAAGAATTTGCAGAAGTGTTGTTTTTCCTGCGCCGGAAGCACCAACTATGGAAACAATTTCACCTTGTGCAATATCCAAATTGACGCCTTTTAGCACTTGAAGTTGGTCGTAGGATTTAATAATGTTTTTGGCGTGAATCATTTTATTCGCTTTCCACAAAGAAACAAAGTTTTTTAGAATTATCGGATAAGTTTAGAACAAAAGCAGTCATCTATTACAAGGTCAAAAGCAACATATAATAAATAAAAGTTAAATAGATTTTATTGTTTAATTTTTACATACTTTTGTTAAACAAAATTTGATTCGTGTCAAATTAAAACCAATCTAATGACAACAAACTCAAATAACAGTTCTTCAAAACCGCAATTGGAAGTGGCAACTTTTGCCGGTGGCTGTTTTTGGTGCACGGAAGCCATTTTCTTGTCTTTAGAAGGCGTTGAGAGTTTAGTTTCAGGATACATTGGAGGAAAAACCTTGAATCCCACCTATACCGAAATTTGTACAGGAGAAACAGGTCATGCTGAAGCGATTCAAATATTATTTGATCCCAATAAGATTTCATTTAGCGACTTGCTTCATGTTTTTTTTGCAACACATGATCCCACTACTTTGAATCGTCAGGGAAATGATTTGGGCACACAATACCGCAGTGAAGTTTTTTATCATAATGAATACCAACGGCAATTTGCGGAAGAGTATAAGGAACTATTGACGGCGGCGAAGACATTTGCCAAACCAATTGTCACCAAAATTTCGGAAGCTACTCAATTTTACAAGGCGGAAGACTACCACCAAAATTACTACAATCTCAATAAATCTGTGGGATATTGCAGCTACGTCATTACACCTAAAATGCAGAAGTTACAAGAATTATTTTCATCAAAACTCAAAAAATAAAGCATCTAAAACCACTTTCTATGAATACGCTAACTGAAAAAGAAATATTTGAAATTATAGGCGACGAGCACCAAATGTCTTCCGCAGAAACACCGCTGCGTCCAGATGCTTTTGTAAAGACTGATGCACAGAAAAAAGCAGTCATCGAAAAACACTTTCAGATTATTATGGAAGAATTAGGACTGGATATGACCGACGACAGTCTCCGTGGTACACCGCATCGCGTGGCAAAGATGTTTGTGGAAGAAATTTTTAGCGGACTCGATCCGAAGAACAAACCGAAGTTGTCGGTATTTGACAATAGTTATCACTACGATAAGATGTTGGTCGAAGCGAATATCACGTTCAATTCTACCTGCGAACACCACTTTTTGCCCATCATCGGAAAAGCACATATTGGCTATGTTTCTAGTGGAAAAGTAATTGGACTTTCAAAATTAAACCGGATTGTAGATTATTACGCCCGTCGACCTCAAGTGCAAGAGCGCATGATTATGCAGATTTTCAACGAATTGAAAACGGCATTAGAAACAGAAAATGTGATTATAGTAATCGAAGCAACGCATTTGTGTGTCTCTAGTCGTGGAATCAAAGACGAGTCGAGTTATACTTCTACATTGCAATATGGCGGAATCTTTAATGAGAAAGAAAACCGAAATGACTTCTTCAATATGTTGAAAACGGAAAAGTAGCCACCTATAAAGAATTATTTGAAAAGCGCCTTCTAACCAAGGCGTTTTTTATTTTGAATCACTTTCTTTCGGCAGCAAGAACCCCAATTTCATGCTTCGCAACATTTTCTTTTCAAAAGCCCAAAAGAATTTGAATTGACCAAACAAAAAACCTATCGCTACCAATAGTACTTGATAAATTGGAAATATCAATAACAAACGAATAGGCGTAAACCAAAATCCTAAATCGTCTTTTGTTATTCCTAGAAGCAAACAGAAAGGTTTTGACAACCAAGCCGAAGCAGAGCCTGTAATCGCGAAGACTACGAAGATAATGGTAAGTTGAAAATTCGATTGAATTCCCCAGCGTTCTTTAAAACTCGACATAACCTAAGAATTGAGTGCAAATATAAGAGAGAAAATGGTCATAATCGCTGTTTGTATCGACTTTGAAAATACATAAAATAATGGTACAACAAATAATTGACTTCATAACCATAATGAATATGCGTAAAATAGTCAATGCGCATTTCATACAAAGTCGGATCATAGCGATACGGCTGAGCAACACGATTATTCCATTCGGTAACAAATCGAATATTGCGATTTTCTAAGTAAATAAGTGAATAGTAATTTCGCGGTTTTTGAGTAGTCAGCCAAGCGTTAAATCCAGGTTCTATAATAATAACTTCATATTCTAAAGAATCATTGGCGATTCGAATCGTGTCTTTTGCTAACGCTACTTCAGAAGAATTATCGCCCACTACAGACTTTTTTTGCGAACAACAGCAAATTAAGAATAAAATTACAAAGGCTGCGACGACGTTTTTCATTTTAAAATCTTTCTATAAAATTAGCAAATCCATCTTTATTCTGTCGCAGTCTTGGCTCTTTTAACAAAAAAAAAGTCAAGCAAAACACCTGACTTTCTATATTTTACAAAAAAATTACGAATGAATATTCTGTAAATTACAATTTTAAAAAGCCACGAATTCACGAATTAATTTTGTAATCCGTGCATTCGTGGCTATAATTTTTGGAAACATTAAAAAAACAAGTTTCAAGGGGCTCAATCAGTGTAATCAGCGTGCCGACATTATTCGACCTTTTCCGATTTCATAATACTACTAATTTGCTCTGCCAATTCAGTTCCAATTCTATCCTGAGCTTCCAACGTAGCGGCTCCGATATGAGGAGTCAACGAAATTTTTGGATGCATCAAGATTTTAATTTCTGGTGTCGGTTCGTTTTCAAAAACATCCAAACCTGCAAAAAGTACTTTTCCAGCATCTAAACCTTCAATCAAAGCCACTTCGTCAATCACACCACCACGAGAACAGTTGATGATTCCTACGTTGTCTTTCATTGCGGCGATTTCATCGCGACCAATCACATAACCATCTTGCGCAGGCACGTGAAGTGTAATAAAATCTGCATGCTTGATTAATTCTTCAATGGGTTCAGTTACAATATCCACATTGATAAATTGGTTGTTGTAAAAATCAACTCTAATTTCAGCATTGTCCACATATTTATCGGCAGCAATCACTTTCATTCCCAATCCCAGCGCCATTTTTGCCGTCGCTTGACCAATACGACCAAAACCAATAATTCCTAAGGTTTTTCCACGCAATTCGATGCCATTTGCATACGCTTTTTTCAAACCATCAAAATTAGAATCGCCTTCTAACGGCATATTTCTATTAGAGTCTTGCAAGAAACGAACACCAGTAAACAAATGCGCAAAAACCAATTCCGCCACACTTTCCGAAGAAGACGCAGGCGTATTAATGACATGCACACCTTTAGAACGGGCATATTCCACATCAATGTTATCCATTCCAACACCACCGCGACCAA
>JBIKRP010000119.1:0-6206 GCA_044349145.1 Flavobacterium sp. | reverse complement strand
CTTAATGGATGACGGAATGGAATTGGCCATCGGATTTCACGCCGCAAATAATCTGATTGGTGCTTTGTTGGTGACGACAGATTGGACCGTATTTCAGACGAATTCCATTTTGAAAGATCTTTCGGAGCCATCCGCTGGTTTTGATATAATTTTGCCTGTCGTAATTATATATCCCGTACTTCTAATTATCTTTAGTAAAAAATACCACTGGCAGGATTGGAAGGAAAAATTAACCGGGAAAATTAATATTGAATAATACAAACAAATAGAATAATCATATGAGCAATCCGACGTATCACAACGTACATAATAGTTTTAAGTTAGATGGTTTCCACTTGAATAAAGAAGATTTGTGTCGAGTAGCCTATAGTTTTATTAAAGAAGGTGAAGATTTTGAAAAACCGGTGGGTAATTTCCTTTTAGATTGGTTTGACGACAATTCCTATATTGATATGCAAACGTCGGGATCAACCGGAGTTCCAAAAACAGTGCGTATTTCGAAGAATGCGATGGTGGAATCCGCGATTGCAACGGGAGATTTCTTTGATATTCATCCTGGTCAAAAAGTACTTCAATGCCTACCAGTAAAGTACATCGCTGGTAAATTGATGTTTATTCGCGCGTTTATTCTAGGTTTAGAAATGGATTTTGTAGCACCAACATCAACACCACTATATCATAATGAAACGGAATACGATTTTGTGGCGATGGTACCTTTGCAAGCGAAAAATTCTTTAAAGGAATTGAAGAACGTAAAGAAGATGATCATTGGTGGTTCGATGATTAGTAAATCTCTGGAACAGGAATTAAAAAAATTGCCGACGAAAGTTTACGAAACCTACGGGATGACAGAAACGATTACTCATATTGCAGCAAAAGAGGTAGGCGAGGCTTCCTTTACGGTTTTACCTAATGTCACCATATCTTATGATGATCGAAATTGTTTGGTCATTCATGCGCCAAGAATATCAGAAGATGTCATTGTTACCAATGATTTGGTAGAGTTGGTCAATGAAAACCAATTTGTATTTCTTGGTCGATATGACAATATTGTCAATAGCGGTGGAATAAAATTAATTCCTGAACAAATTGAAAAGAAATTAGCGGGAAAAATTGCTGGTCGATATTTTGTGGCGGGCAAGAAAGACGATGAGTTGGGAGAAAAATTAATTTTGATTATAGAAGGAGAAAAGTTAGACATTGATAAGTCCGTTTACAGCGACTTAGATAAATATGAAAAACCGAAAGGAGTTCATTTTATTCCTAAATTTAAAGAAACTGAAAACGGAAAAATATTGAGGAAAGAAACAATTTCATTACTAAAATAACTCATAACGGCACTCAATTAGTTCGCTTTTTTAACGTTCAGTGTATTCACATAGAATTGATTTTTTAAAACTTCAACATCAGCAGGATTGGCCGACTTAATGTTCAATTTTTGCCATGTTGTGTTTGGATAAACTCTTGTCTTTTTGCCATTAACTATCAAGTCTATTGGCATATGAAAATTTGTAACATCTGCTTTCCATCGGAATTCCAGACTTTTTTTGCGAAATCTATATTCAAAAGTAGGGATATCAGTATGTCTTAAATACTGATCAAAAATAGGAGTGAGATTGAAACCACTTTCTTCATTAAAAAAATCAACAACAGTTTTAGTGTCGATAATTTTATGTTTTAAGGTTGTAGCAAATTTCAATAACATGGTCCACCATTTTTCATCGTTGTCAATCACAGATCGAATAGTATTAATCATCAACGCACCCTTGTAATACATATCGCTTGATCCTTCGTTGCCAACGCCATATTTTCCAATAATAGGTTTATCATTTCGAATATTTCGTCTTAATCCATTGATATATTGTTGTGCGTTCTCATTTCCAAACTCGCATTCCAAGTAAACACTTTCTGAATAACATGTAAAACCTTCGTGAATCCACATATCGGCGATATCTTTCGATGTTATACTATTCCCAAACCATTCGTGACCACTTTCATGAATAATTATAAAGTCGAACAGTAAGCCGTGTCCTGTTCCAGATAAGTCGCTACCCAAATAACCATTCTGGTATTTATTGCCGTAAGCTACCGCACTTTGATGTTCCATACCTAAATATGGCGTTTCAACTAGTTTATAACCGTCTTCGATAAAAGGATAAGTACCAAATTTACTTTGAAAACAATCCATCATGGGTTTTACTTGTTCAAATTGTGCTTTAGCTTTGGATTCGTTTTCTCGCAAAACATAAAAGTCTAAGTCTAAGCCTTTGTACTTTTCTCCAAAATGAACATAATCACCGACATTGATGGTAATATCGTAATTATTAATTGGATTTTTGACTTCCCAATCCCAGCGTGTATATCCATTTTTTAAAGCTATACTTCCTGTAAGTCGACCATTGGAAACATTCATCAATCCGTTTGGTACTGCAACTTTTATGGTGGCTCCAAAATCAGGTTCGTCAGTTTGTGAATCTTTGCACGGATACCAGAGACTCGCGCCGGTTCCTTGTACAGCAATGCCAATCCAGTCTCTGTTTTTCATGTCTTTCTTAAATACAAATCCACCATCCCAAGGTGCATTTTTTGTCACGAGCGGATTGCCCGAGTAATAACATCTAATTTTTTGCTGTGAATCAACTGTTAATGGTGTTTCAAAAGCTATGAAAACGGCATTAAATTCTCGGGTAAATTTTGTTTTTTTTGAATTAAAAATAATGCTGTCAATTTTCATGTTTTCAAATAAATCTACTTGAATTCTGGATGTATTTTCGAGTACTTTAAAACTGATTTCATTAAAACCTACAATTGATTTTTCCTCAGGATTGAGCTTTATATTCAAATCATATCGTAAAACGTCGTAACAAGTTCGTTCAAAACGCAATCCTCCATGAAGGGAATCTTTTCGGGTAAAGGTTTCTTGGGCATTGACACTACATCCCAATAATAAAAATATAATTGCTATACGCTCGCAAAGGCGCAAAGGCGCAAAGTTTTTCATTTTGACAAGTTTAAAGACTAACAACGCTTAAACCTGAATTATACCAAGATTAAATTTCTTTTCGATGGGAGCATGGTTGGCTGCTTCAATTCCCATCGAAATCCATGTTCGTGTGTCGAGTGGATCAATAATAGCGTCCGTCCACAAGCGTGAAGCGGCGTAATAGGGAGAAACCTGCGCATCATAACGCGCCTTTATGATATCGAACAATTCCTTTTCTTTTACTTCATCAACGATTTCACCTTTTGCTTTTAGGGAAGAAGCTTCAATTTGAGCCAGTACTTTCGCAGCTTGCGTTCCGCCCATGACGGCTAGTTCCGCACTTGGCCAAGCAAAAATCAAACGCGGATCGTAGGCTTTTCCGCACATGGCGTAATTTCCAGCACCGTAGGAATTTCCGACGATAACGGTAAATTTTGGCACTACTGAATTCGAAACGGCATTGACCATTTTTGCGCCATCTTTAATAATTCCACCGTGTTCTGATTTAGATCCGACCATAAAACCTGTTACGTCCTGCACAAATACTAAGGGAATTTTCTTTTGATTGCAATTGGCGATAAAACGTGTGGCTTTATCCGCTGAATCAGAATAAATAGCACCACCAAATTGCATTTCGCCTTTCGCGTTTTTTACCACTTTTCGTTGATTGGCAACAATTCCAACCGCCCAACCATCAATTCGAGCATAGGCTGTAATCATGGTTTTTCCATAATCTCCTTTATATTCATCCATTTCGGAATTGTCGACCAGTCGTTTGATGATTTCGTACATATCGTATTGATCAGCGCGAGATTTAGGCAGAATTCCGTACATTTCTTTTTCATCTAAAGCAGGTTTTTCGGATTTCTCTCGGTTAAAACCAGCCTTTTCATAATCTCCGATTTTCCCAACGATGCTTTTGATTCTGTCTAAAGCATCTTTGTCATCTTTTGCTTTATAATCGGTCACGCCTGAAATAGAGCAATGCGTTGTGGCACCGCCGAGGGTTTCGTTATCGATTGTTTCACCAATAGCGGCTTTAACCAAATAACTTCCAGCAAGGAAAATACTTCCTGTTTTGTCTACAATCATCGCTTCGTCGCTCATGATGGGCAGATAGGCACCACCGGCAACGCAACTTCCCATAACCGCTGCAATTTGCGTAATCCCTAGGCTCGACATGATGGCGTTGTTCCGAAAGATTCTTCCAAAATGTTCTTTGTCTGGGAAAATTTCATCCTGCATAGGCAAATAAACTCCGGCAGAATCTACGAGATAAATAATTGGCAAACGATTTTCCATTGCCAATTCCTGTGCGCGCAAGTTTTTCTTTCCAGTAATTGGAAACCAAGCACCCGCTTTTACAGTGGCATCATTGGCAACTACGATACATTGTTTTCCTTTGATGTAACCGATTTTGACCACCACACCACCAGAAGGGCAACCGCCATGTTCTGAGTACATTCCATCACCAACAAAAGCACCAATTTCAATTGACTTTGCTTTCGGGTCGAGTAAATAATCGATGCGTTCGCGCGCAGTCATTTTGCCTTCTGCATGCAGTTTTTCAATTCTTTTTTCACCGCCACCCATACGGACTTGAGCAAATCGTTGTTTTAAATCAGAAAGTAAAAGTTTGTTATGATCTTCGTTTTTGTTGAAGTTAATGTCCATTGCTGTTGGCTTTGTATTGATTTTTATTAAGAAGCGCTAAAGTACGAAAACGTTTGAAATATGCCATACATCAACTTAGAGTAAAGTTAAGTTATCATTAAGAAAAGGTTAATTAGTAACGAGAAGTTGTTTTAAATTTAATGTTAACTTAACATTAACACTTTACATTTGCCCTAATTTTTAAAAGAAAAACAAGATGTCAATTAATAGTATTTTTCAGTTTTTAGTTCCAAAAGATAAGAAATTTTTTCCTTTGTTTGAACAAGCCTCATCGGCTCTTATCATCTTAGCAGAAACCTTACATGAGGCGGTGAATGCGCCAAAGGAAGAAAGAGAAGATTATTACAAAAAGATTGCTGAATTGGAGGTAACTATTGAAGAGATAACGCACAAAACGCATTTAGAGTTAAGCAAAAACTTTATTACCCCTTTTGATCGAGAAGATATTCATGCTTTAGTAAAGTCTATCGATAACGTTGCTGATTTTATGCATGGTGCTGCAAGTAGAATGCGATTGTATCAAGTAGAAAAAATTACAAAATCTATTCGTAAGTTGACAGAAATCAATTTGGAAGCCTGTCAATTGATAGGAGTAGGTATCAAAGAATTGAAAGTAATGAACAATAAAGCAATCAAGGAAACTTGCAAACGTATCAATAAATTAGAAAGCAAAGCAGACGAAGTTTTTGATAAAGCGGTGGCTGATATTTTTGAGAATGAAACGGATGCAAAAAATATTATCAAATATAAGGAAGTATTATCAGCGTTAGAGTCTGCCTCTGATAAATGTAAAAGTGTATCCAATGTGATGGAACAAATTTCTGTAAAACATTCATAAACTAGTTAATTTCAAAAATCTTTTTTATGGATTTTACATTACTTATTACAATAATACTGCTTGCTTTAGTATTTGATTACATCAATGGTTTTCATGATGCTGCCAATTCTATTGCAACAATTGTGGCCACGAAAGTTTTAACTCCATTTCAGGCTGTATTGTGGGCAGCGCTATTTAACTTTATGGCGTATTGGGTTTTTGGGTTTGGCGTCGCCGATACGGTTGCAAAAACTGCTCATACTAGTAGCATCAATTTAGTAGTAATATTAGCCGGAGTTATTGCGGCAATTATTTGGAATTTAATTACCTGGTGGAAAGGAATTCCTTCATCTTCCTCACATACTTTAATCGGTGGTTTTGCTGGTGCAGCAATTGCTCATGGTTTTTCTGGAGTTACTGATCCAGAACATGCTGGATTTAAAATCGTCAATTGGTTGAAAGATGCTAAAGAAGGTGAATTGTTGCCATCAGGTGTAGTAATTGTTATTTTATTTATAGTATTTGCACCTTTGTTGGGGATGATTATTTCCTACTTTTTGTCTTTATGGCTCATGTATTCTTCGAAGAAAAACATCTATCCCAAGATTTTTACAGTAATCATGATGGTACTTGCATTTTGGTTTTTAAGTACTGTATTAACCTCCTATGAAGATATTAAAAAACCTAGATTTGACAATCATCTCTACAGTTTCTTGTGTGAGCCGGCAAATA
>JBIKRP010000219.1:0-4580 GCA_044349145.1 Flavobacterium sp. | reverse complement strand
CATCAGGAAGTGCAAAATACGATTGCAAAAATGAAACCGTACGATATTCAAGTGAATCCACGGGAAATCAACTTGTTTTACATAGAAGATGATCTTAGAGAGCGCATTGTATTTGAAAAAAATATTTACAAAATAAACAACACTACCCTGCAATTTTCAGAGGACGAACTTCTGAAATTGCTTGAAAAAAGTCCGGAGAAGTTTAGTCCAAATGTAATCTTACGTCCGTTGTACCAAGAAGTCATTTTACCCAATTTGTGTTATATCGGCGGTGGCGGTGAATTGGCGTATTGGTTAGAATTGAAAGCGTTTTTCGACGCGGTAGAGGTTCCCTTTCCGATTCTTTTGCTGCGAAACTCTGCGTTGCTTGCGACAGAAAAACAAGCTGCTAAGGCAGATAAATTGGGATTGACGTGGCAGCACTTATTTCAAAAACAAGGAGAATTGACGGCTGCAAAAACAAAAGAGATTTCAGAATTTCCAATCGATTTGAGTATTCAGAGAGAACATTTGAAGAATCAATTTCACTATCTGCATGTTTTGGCAAATCAAACCGACCCATCGTTTAGCGGCGCTGTAAAAGCTCAAGAAGCAAAACAGTTAAAAGGACTGGATATGCTGGAAAAGAGATTGTTAAAAGCGCAAAAAAGAAAATATCAGGACGAATTGAATCGGATGGTTTCTCTACAAAACGAGCTGTTCCCAAACGGAGGTTTACAAGAACGATCTGCCAATTTTTCTGAGTTTTATATTGAATATGGAAACGCCTTAATTGAAAAATTAATGACACAATTGCAACCCTTAGAAAACAAATTTACTATTGTAACACTGTAATACTTATGAGAACAAAATTACTATTGGCACTAACAATTTTGGTTGGATTTATTGCTAACGCACAAACGATTTCTATCGTAGGAACCGGCGTCAACGGTTGGCCGGAAAACCAAACCACGCCCGAAATTGTCCTCACAACAACAGATAACATATCTTATACTATCGACAACTTAATCGTGTCGAATGGAGAAGTAAAATTTAGACAGGATTTATCTTGGACGGTTAATTGGGGCGGCAACACGTTCCCGAGCGGTCAAGGAATATTGAACAGTGTAAATAATATTCCAACAACTGCTGGAACTTATAATGTCACTTTTAATATTTCCAATGGGACTTATACTTTTATTTCTTCCGGTTCTTTTCCGAGTATTGGCATTTGGGGACCGGCGGTAGATTCTCAAAATGGCTATGTTGGAGCAGATGTAGATATGAACACCACCGATGGGATTGTATATACACTTTCAGGCTTTTATTTTAGTAGTGGTAATGCCTACTTTCGTCAAGATAACGCCACGAATTTTGTTTGGGGAAGTACGAGTTATCCAACAGGAACGGCGGTTCTGAATGGTCCAAGCTTATTTATTCCTGGCGGGGAACATTTCGTGACTTTCAATCGAATCACTGGTGAATACAGTTTTAGTTTTCCTAGTGTCGGGATTTTAGGCACCGCTTTAAATGGATTTGATGCACCAGATTATGACTTAGTAACTACAGATGGCTATACGTACGTCACCTATGACTTACAATTGAACGTTGGAGAAGTAAAATTTAGAAAAGACAACAGTTGGACGACCAATTGGGGAGCTCCTGATTTCCCGCAGGGCACTGGGGTGCAGGATGGAGCCAATATTCCGATAGCAAATGCTGGAAATTACTCCATAACTTTTGATCGATTATCTGGGCAGTACTTTTTCTATTTTTTACTAGGAAATCACGAAAGCTTGATGAAAAGCGGTTGGGCAGTAGCTCCGAATCCAACGAACGACCAATGGCATTTCATATCCCAGTACGAAAAAATCATTTCTTTTGAACTCTACGATAGTTCGGGTAAGAAAATACAAGATTTTGCGCCAAACGAATTGCAATTTACTGTTGCGGGTTCATCACTTTCTAGCGGGTTGTATTTTGGAAAAATAACAACAACTTCATTTTCTAAATCTGTCAAACTGGTAAAGCGATAGCCGTTATTTACAAGAAAAAAATCAGTCAACATTCTCACAAAAAAAGCACTTATTTTTACGTTATCGTCGGAAACAACCCTAAAAAAAATAATCTTATCAACACGAAAACGTTTTCGTATCTACATTTTATTTTACCTTTGAAGGGATTATATTTTTTTTGGCTTAAATTAGCACAGTATAAATTTTAATAAAACAATTATGAAAACAAAATTATTTTTATTTTTTGCAGTCTTAATGATGTCATTCGGAGTGAATGCTCAAGTTACTTCAGTAGCTGTAGTTGGAGAAGCTGCAGGTGGATGGCCTGGTAGTCCAGGAAACCCTGGACCAGAAGACATTCATCAAATGACTTCTACTGACGGTGAAAACTGGACTTTGAATGGATTAGTACTTACTACTTTTGCTACTGACGGTGGTATCAAATTTAGAGCAAACAATTCTTGGGACATCAACTGGGGTGCAGCGGAATTCCCTGCTGGAACTGGTACGCAAGGTGGTGCAAACATTCAGTGTATTGCAGGAACTTATGACGTAACATTCAACAGTACTACAGGAGTGTATAACTTTAGCGGTGGAACGCCACTACCAACAGTGAAACTAGTGGGTGTAGCTACTGGAACAGTAGATGGAATCGCAATGAACTTTGTTGGTTCTGATACTTACAGAGCAAGTAATGTTACTTTATTAGATGGAGCTGGTCAATTTAGTATTGATGACGTTCTTGTTGGAGAGCCGACTTTCCCTACAGGAACTTTAACAGGTGCTTCTGACAATATTCCAGTGGTTGCAGGATTTTACAGTTCTGTTTCATTAAATCTTATTACAGGGGAATACAGTTTTGTTTTAATTCCGCCAGTGAGTATTGTAGGTGACGGTGTAGGCGGATGGCCTCCATTCGCAGGTGCAGATCCTAACCAGTTGTCTTCTAGCGATGCCATTAACTATTCTTTAGATAAATTAGCTTGTATTGTTGGTCCAGCAAAATTCCGTCAAGATAATGATTGGGCTATCAACTGGGGTAATCCTGCGTTCCCATCAGGAACAGCAACTCAAGGTGGTGAAAACATCGATATCACAGCAGCAGGTACTTATGACGTAAGATTCAACAGAGTATCTGGTGACTATAGCTTTTCTATTCCAACAATTGCGTTGGTAGGTTCAGCTACACCAACAGGATGGCCAACAGGAGCTGCAGGAGAAATTGATGCTGCTGCATTGACTACAAATGATGGTGTAACTTACTTTTTGTCTAGCGTTGACTTGATCGCTGGTGAATGTAAATTCCGTACAAATAACGCTTGGGATGTAAATTTTGGTGCTCCAGAATTCCCACTTGGTGTTGGTACTCAAGGTGGTGCTAATATTGTTGTTCCGGCAGCAAGCACTTATAGTGTATCTCTAAACAGAGTTACTGGAGAGTATGTTTTCACTGATCTTTTGTCAGCGACTTCATTCAACAAAAATACTTTCAAAGTATACCCTAACCCAACGAACAGATCTTGGAATTTTGTTTCTACATCAGATAAAAACATTACTGCGATCCAAATCGTTGATATGTTAGGAAAAACTGTAATGACTATCAATCCTGCTGCTACTTCAGCTAATGTTGATGCTACAAACATCACTAGTGGTTTATACTTTGCAAAAGTAACTACTACTTCAGGAACTGAAACAGTAAAATTGATGAAAAACTAAGAACTAGTTTTAAATATATTGAAATCCCTTGCTAGCAATAGCAGGGGATTTTTTTTTGAATGCAACTACCCTAGCCCTGATTGCTTCGACAGTTCGTGTACAGCGACACCTTTTTTTGCATCATTAAAAGCCCCTCGACTGCGCTCGGGGTGACAAGAAAAAAAAGATTGAACGGACAGCAGGAATAGCTCCTAAAAATGCTTACTTTTGCACGAAATTAAAAAATATAAAAAATGGCAACGAATAGAACATTCACAATGATTAAACCGGACGCGGTTGAAAACGGACACATCGGTGGAATTTTGAACATGATTACCGAAGGTGGTTTTAAAATTGTTTCTTTAAAATTAACGCAATTGACTGTAGCAGATGCAAAAGCATTTTACGCAGTACACGCTGCGAGACCTTTCTATATGGAATTGGTAGAATTTATGTCGAGAGGACCTATTGTAGCAGCTATTTTAGAAAAAGAAAACGCCATTGAAGATTTCAGAACTTTAATTGGTGCTACAAATCCAGCAGACGCTGCAGAGGGAACAATCCGTAAAAAATACGCCACTTCTATCGGAGAAAATGCCGTTCACGGTTCAGATAGCGATGAGAATGCAGCTATCGAAAGTGCTTTTCACTTTGCTGGAAGAGAACAGTTCTAGTTTGACGCGCCTGCGGCTTTAGACAGTGAGACACGTCCTGCGGACATAAGACTCGCTGCGCTCAAGACTAAATAGATACAAAAGAAAATCCCGTTTCAATCGAACGGGATTTTCTTTTTATATAAGCTAATAATGTCTAAAATTCCAAAGCGAAGCGCGTCCAAAGAGAAGCGCGTCCAAAGAGAAGCGCGTCCAAAGAGAAGCGCGTCCAAAGAGA
>JBIKRP010000117.1:0-6257 GCA_044349145.1 Flavobacterium sp. | reverse complement strand
CTACAATTCAATAAAAAAACTCCAATGTAAATTGGAGTTTTTGTTTTTTACCCTCTTTCTTACTGCCTGAGAGATTGAAGTCGCGCGACGTATTTTCCAATTACGTCAAACTCTAGGTTGACTGCAGTACCAATCTCGAAGGTGCTAAAATTAGTGTTCTCAAAAGTGTAAGGTATTATAGCAACACTAAATTCGTTTATTTTTGAATTTACAACTGTTAAGCTTACTCCATTTATGGTTATCGAGCCTTTTTCGATGGTGAGGTTGTTTAAGTTTTGGTCGTATTTAAAAGTATATCTCCAGCTTCCGTTTAAATCTTCGATATTGTTGCAAATTCCAATTTGATCAACGTGGCCCTGCACAATGTGACCGTCTAGGCGATCCCCAAGTTTCATTGCTCGTTCCAAATTTACAGTGTCACCTATTTTCCATGAAGCCATATTGGTTTTCTGAATGGTCTCGTCTATGGCGGTTACAGTGTAACTATTTGCTTCGAGAGCAACTACCGTTAGACAAATGCCATTATGTGAAACACTTTGGTCTATTTTGAGTTCGGGAGTAATAGAAGACTTAATTGTAATTTGAAGATTGGTGTCTGATTTCTTAATATTTTCTATTACACCAAGTGTTTCGATAATTCCTGTAAACATTCTTGTTTTAATTTACTAAATTTGCACTTCAAAATTAGCAATAAATAACGTGTAGCAGAATGAAAAAAGCAGAAAATATAATCGTTGGAATTTCAATAGGAGATTTAAACGGTATTGGAAGCGAAGTGGTGTTAAAAACATTTGAGGATTCTAGAATGTTAGAATTGTGTACTCCTGTCATTTTTGCCAACGTTAAGATTTTGTCCTTTGTAAAAAAAACATTTGAATCTACCTCGATACTTCACGGTATAGATCACTTGAATCAGATTCTCCCAGGAAAGATAAATGTTTTGAACGTTTGGAAGGAAAGTGTTGATCTGAAGTTTGGGGTCAATGACGATGCAATTGGTAAATATGCAATTGATTCTTTTGTTGCCGCAACTAACGCGTTGAAAGAAGATTTGATAGATATTTTAGTTACCGCGCCTATAAATAAGTACAATATTCAGTCGGACAACTTTAAGTTTCCAGGCCATACGGATTACTTGAACAAAGAACTAGAGGGCAATGCATTAATGTTGATGGTGAACGACAATTTGCGAGTGGGACTTTTGACCGATCACGTCCCTGTAAATGAAATTGCAAAGCACCTAACTCCAGCTTTGATGATTCAAAAAATTGAAACAATCAAGAATTCCCTAATCCAAGATTTTGGCATTCGCAGACCTAAGATAGCTGTGTTAGGATTCAATCCGCATAGCGGAGACAATGGAGTTATTGGAAAAGAAGAGCTTGAAATCATGAAACCGACCATTAAAAGTATTTATGAAAAAGGGACAATGGTATTTGGACCTTTTCCTGCAGATGGTTTTTTCGGAAGTAATCAATATGAATCTTATGACGCTGTTGTTGCAGTTTATCATGATCAAGGATTAATTCCTTTTAAAACACTTTCATTCGGAAGAGGCGTAAACTTTACTGCTGGCCTAAGCAAAATAAGAACTTCTCCAGACCACGGAACTGCTTTTGATATTGCCGGCAAAGGAATTGCGGATTACAACTCATTTAAAGAGGCCGTTTATCTCGGTTTAGATATCTATAATTCCAGAATTCAGCATCAAGAAATCAGTAAAAACCCTATGAAAATAAGGGAAAAGCAACTAGAGAAAAATAATAGGTAAAAAAAAACTAGCAAGAGTTTTGTTTGTGCAATTATTTTATATCTTTGCGCTCCCGAATCATTCGGACAAATTGTTGTTGAAATGAAACAGTTAAATGAATTTTTAATTCCATTTATTGGGTTAAAGTTAGGAAAACACCAGTTTGAATATCAAGTAAATAATACGTTCTTTACAGATTTTGGTTTTGACGAATTTGAAGATGCATCAGTAAAAGCCACTGTGGTTTTGGAAAAGAAAAGCACCTTCATGGAGCTTACTTTTAAACACAAAGGATCAGTTAATGTTCCGTGTGATTCGACAGGAGAATTCTTTGATTTACCTATTAAAGGGAAAATAGATGTCGTTGTTCAATTCGGAGAACAATTTAATAATGATAATGAAGAGCTATTAATTTTGCCTCACGGTGAGCATCAAATAGACATCAAGCAGTATATTTACGAAATGATTGTTTTGTCTGTTCCTCTAAAAAAAGTCCATCCAGGAATAAAAGACGGGACGTTAACAACGCCCACTCTCGATAAGTTGAAGGAATTGAGTGTTAAGGATCAAAATCAAGGCAAACAAGAAGAAGAAAATGACCCGAGATGGGACAAATTAAAGAAACTATTAACGGATAAATAATATAGTAAAATGGCACATCCTAAAAGAAAAGTCTCCAAAACGAGAAGAGACAAGAGAAGAACACATTATAAAGCGACGGTTGCACAAATCGCTACTTGTCCAATAACTGGAGAAGCACATTTGTATCACAGAGCCTACTGGCATGAAGGTAAAATGTACTACAGAGGACAAGTCGTGATTGATAAGTCGCCGATTGCACTTGCATAATAAATTCTACTAAATGATATATAAACTCTCACAGTTGTGGGAGTTTTTTGTTGTTGTTGTTTTTGTATAAATAAGTAGATTGAAACAAATTTGTTTTATAATTTTTTTGTAATTTCAAACCCTTTATTGGATTCGCGGATCTAATAGAATTTTAATAGAAAAACATGAATAAAATTACTGCCGCCATTACAGCTGTCGGGGCATACGTGCCGGAATATATACTTAGTAACAAGATTCTGGAAACTATGGTCGAAACCAACGACGAATGGATTACAACTAGAACTGGAATTAAGGAACGACGAATTTTAAAAGGCGAAAAATTAGGAACTTCTTTCCTTTGTATAAAAGCTGCTGAAGATTTAATTAAAAAAAGTGGAGTAAATCCTGCTGAAATCGATTTGGTACTTGTTGCTACTACAACTCCAGACATGCCTGTTGCCGCGACTTCTGTCTTTGTAGCGACTCAAATCGGAGCGGTCAACGCTTTTGCTTTTGATATTCAAGCAGCTTGCTCAGGGTTTTTGTACGGAATGTCATCTGCCTCAGCCTATATTGAGTCAGGACGATATAAAAAAGTTTTGCTTATTGGCGCCGATAAAATGTCTTCAATAATTGATTATACAGATCGAGCAACCTGCATCATATTTGGTGACGGAGCAGGTGCTGTTTTATTTGAGCCAAATCATGAAGGACTTGGTTTTCAAGATGAGTTTCTAAAAAGTGATGGTGTCGGTAGAGAATATCTAAAAATTGATGCCGGAGGATCTATTCTTCCCGCTTCGAAAGAAACAGTTGAAAACAGACAGCACTACGTTTTCCAGGATGGAAAAACAGTCTTTAAGTATGCTGTTACAGGTATGGCAGATGTAAGTGCAAAAATAATGGAGCGAAATAGTTTGACTAAAGATTCGGTAAACTGGCTGGTTGCACACCAGGCTAATCGACGAATTATTGATGCTACTGCCAGCAGAATGGAATTGGACGAAAGTAAAGTATTAGTAAATATTGAAAAATATGGGAATACAACTTCCGCTACCTTACCATTATTGCTAAACGATTTTGAGCATTTATTTAAAAAAGGAGATAATATTATTTTTGCTGCTTTCGGTGGTGGATTCACTTGGGGATCTATATATTTGAAATGGGCGTATAACAAACAATAACTTAAAACAAATAATTATGGATTTAAAAGAAATTCAAAACCTAATCAAATTTGTATCAAACTCAGGTGTTGCCGAAGTAAAATTAGAAACTGGCGATATTAAGATCACAATTAGAACCACTTTAGAAGGGAATACGCCCGATATTACATACGTGCAACAAGCTCCAATGCAACAAGCATTGCCTCAAGCAGCTCCTATTGCCGTAGCTTCTTCGCCAGCAGCTCCTATCGATGCGGCTCCTGCAGATGAAAGCTCAAAATATATCACAATCAAATCGCCGATTATTGGAACATTTTATAGAAAACCAGCGCCTGATAAGCCAATGTTTACAGAAGTTGGGAATACCATTGGAAAAGGGGATGTACTGTGTGTAATTGAAGCGATGAAACTTTTTAACGAGATTGAATCCGAAGTTTCTGGTAAAATAGTAAAAATCTTGGTTGACGATATGTCTCCAGTTGAATTTGACCAGCCTTTATTCCTAGTAGATCCATCTTAAGAAATTATAAATTATAAATTATAAGTTTTGAATGATGAGTTATCGTTGTTTAAAATAATTTAAAATTTAGAATTGCTGCGCCAGTTCGCTGACGCTTGTGTCATCATTAAAATTTCTAACTATGTTTAAAAAAATATTAATAGCCAATAGAGGTGAAATTGCACTACGTGTCATTCGTACTTGTAGAGAAATGGGAATTAAGACAGTTGCCGTTTATTCAACAGCTGATGCAGAAAGTTTGCACGTTAAGTTTGCAGATGAAGCAGTTTGTATTGGCCCGCCTCCTAGCAATTTGTCATATTTGAAAATGTCAAATATTATAGCTGCTGCTGAAATAACGAATGCAGATGCTATTCATCCTGGATATGGATTTCTATCTGAAAACGCTAAATTTTCAAAGATTTGTCAAGAACATGGAATCAAATTTATTGGGGCTTCACCAGAAATGATCGACCGAATGGGAGATAAGGCTTCAGCAAAAGCAACTATGAAAGCCGCTGGTGTTCCTTGTGTTCCAGGTTCCGAAGGGATTCTTGAGTCATACGAACAAGCAGCATCCATTGCGAAAGAATTTGGATACCCAGTAATGTTGAAAGCAACTGCAGGTGGCGGTGGAAAGGGAATGAGAGCTGTATGGAAAGAAGAAGATCTTTTGAAAGCATGGGAAAGTGCACGTCAAGAATCTGCTGCAGCGTTTGGGAATGATGGAATGTACTTGGAAAAATTAATTGAAGAGCCCCGACACATTGAAATTCAAGTTGTAGGTGATTCTTATGGAAAAGCGTGTCACCTGTCAGAAAGAGATTGTTCAGTGCAACGTCGTCATCAAAAATTGACCGAAGAAACCCCTTCGCCATTTATGACTGATGAATTGAGAAACAAAATGGGTGAAGCTGCGGTAAAAGCAGCAGAGTATATAAAATATGAAGGAGCAGGAACGGTTGAATTCTTAGTGGATAAACACCGTAACTTTTACTTTATGGAGATGAATACCAGAATTCAAGTAGAACATCCAATTACAGAACAAGTAATCGATTATGATTTAATTCGTGAACAAATCATGGTGGCAGCAGGAATTCCAATTTCTGGAAAGAACTATTTCCCAAATTTGCACGCAATTGAATGTCGTATTAATGCAGAAGATCCATACAACGATTTTCGTCCGTCACCGGGAAAAATCACAACGCTACACGCACCAGGGGGTCATGGAGTTCGGCTTGACACACATGTTTACGCGGGCTATACCATTCCGCCAAATTATGATTCCATGATTGCTAAGTTGATTACAACGGCACAAACTCGTGAAGAAGCCATAAACAAAATGAAACGTGCTTTGGATGAATTCGTAATTGAAGGAATCAAAACTACTATTCCTTTCCACAGACAACTGATGGATGAGCCAGATTATGTAGCCGGTAACTACACAACGGCATTTATGGATACTTTTCAAATGAATGATCCAGAATAAGTAAGTTACTAATTTTCGATAAAAAGAAAAGCCATCTCAAAGAGATGGCTTTTCTTTTTATTGTAAAATGTATTATTCTTTGATAAAACGTTTCACTGCCGATTTTTCATTTGTGGTTACTTCAAGTAAATACGTTCCAGCGCTTATGTTAGCAACAGGAATTTCGTTATTGATTATATTTCCTTTAGCAATTTCTTGTCCAACCATGTTTATTACTTTATAAGTCGCATTTTCAATTGGAGAAATAAATAATACTTCGCCATTTACTGGGTTTGGATATACGCTAATTGATAAAGTTTCGGAAGCTGAATCATCTTCTCTTGCTACAGAAGTAATATTTACAGTATAATCTTCTACTTCGCCATCAGTAAAAATTTCACATGATGTTGGAGAAGCATTATATTTCATAGAAACACGCATTCTTGTTGCTCCTAATAAAGCAGTGGTTGGTACTGTAAAGTTTCCTGAGATAGGAGTTGCAGTAGTTCTATTTCTATTAAAAACTTGTTCTCCCGCATCAAGGAAATC
>JBIKRP010000116.1:0-6275 GCA_044349145.1 Flavobacterium sp. | reverse complement strand
AAGCAATTCGTTAATACACAACGACTTTATGAAAAAAGTAATCCCTTGCATTATTGTTTTGTCTTTAATCTTTATTTCAAGTAAGGGTTTTTCTCAAGTTGGAATAAATACCACCAATCCATTAAGCACTTTAGATATCAATGGTAATGTATCTGTCAAGACCTTTATTATGATTGGTAGCGCAGCTCCGACAACAATTAGTGATGGATTTTATTTGTCTCTAAATCCGCAGGCAGCAGATCAAGAGTTCATATTGCCAAGTCCAATTTCTTTTCCCGGCCGAATGTACATACTTCGAAATATTAGCAATACCAACACTGCAAAATTGACGACACCTGTGGGACTGTTATTTGGAAAAGGAAAAACAACCGGAGGAGCTACTTCTATCTACATGTATGATGATAACAATAGAACGATTACCGTAATTAGTGATGGTCTAAATTGGACCTACATTTATTGATGTCATTTTACCAATAAAGGCAAAACTTCTGAGATGTTTTCTAAAGTTCTAAAATTAGGATGTTCTACTTTATGACTAATTTTTTCGTGTTCCCAAGTAGTGTGAAAAGGAATATGAACCGCATGTCCACCAATCGCTAAAACAGGCAGCACATCCGATTTTAGAGAATTTCCAATCATAAAAAATTCGCTAGGTTCAATCTCTAAACGCTTCAAAAGCTTTTGATAGTTGAGTTCTTGCTTATCCGCCATGACTTCGATGTGATGGAAATACTGACCTAATCCAGAATCATGTAACTTGCGTTGTTGGTCTTTCAAATCTCCTTTTGTAGCAACTACCAATTTGTATTTCCCTTGTAGTGCTTTCAGCGTATCTTCAACGCCATCTAATAGTTCGATAGGCTTTTGTAGTAATTCTTTCCCCAAAGCAATAATCTTTTCAATAACCTCCAATGAAATCGTATTGTTTGAAATTCGCATCGCCGCTTCTATCATCGAGAGGATGTATCCTTTGATGCCATAACCATACAAGTCAAGATTGGCGATTTCTGTTTTGAATAGTTCTTGGGACAAACCTTGATTTGACAAATAATCACTCATCAACGCACAAAATTTCTCTTCTGTTTCTTGAAAATAGGGTTCGTTGACAAACAAAGTGTCATCAGCGTCGAAGGCAATTACTTTAAAATTCATTTTGCTGTGTTTTTCTTCCAATCTCAATTCTAATTTATGGTCTCTCCATTCTCAACTTCCGCAGCTGGATTCACAAAAACCAAATTTCCTTGGGCGTCATTAGTCATCAAAATCATCCCTTGACTTTCAACGCCACGTAAATTTCTTGGCGCTAAGTTTACTAAAACCGTAACTTTTTTCCCAACAACTTCTTCAGGAGAAAAACTTTCTGCAATTCCAGAAACTATGGTACGAACATCTATTCCAGTATCGACTTTCAAAACCAATAGTTTATTGGCTTTCGGCATTTTCTCTGCTTCTAGAATAGTCCCAACACGCAAATCCATTTTGGAGAAATCTTCAAATTGAATCAATTCTTTCTGCGCTGTCATTGTTTTGTTTTCCATACTATTCGCTGTTTTTGTAGCTTCCAATTTGTCAATTTGTTTCTGAATTTGTTCGTCTTCAATCTGCGAAAACAATATTTCTGCTGCACCAATTTTGTGTCCAACAGCAATTAATTCCGTTTGCTCAGTCACATCGCTCCAGCTTTTTCCATGGTGGATTTGGTTAAGAATGACATCTAATTTTCCGGCAGTAAAAGGTAAAAACGGCTCACTCAATACTCGTAAGGCGGAAGCGATTTGCAAAGCCACATACATTTGCGTTTGTACTCTCTCCGGATTGGTCTTAATCATTTTCCAAGGTTCCTCATCGGCCAAATATTTGTTGCCCAATCGCGCCACATTCATCAATTCGCCCAAAGCTTCTCTAAATCGATACCGCTCAATCGAACTGGATATCACTGCGGGATAAGCCTTCAATTCGTTCAAAGTTTGTGTATCGACCTCAGAAAAAGCGCTCGGTTGTGGCACAATCCCATCATAATATTTATGCGTCAAAACAACGACACGATTAATAAAATTGCCAAAAATCGCCGCCAATTCATTATTATTTCTCGCTTGAAAATCTTTCCAAGTAAAATCGTTGTCCTTGGTTTCCGGGGCATTCGATGTCAACGCATATCGCAATACATCTTGCTGTCCGGGAAAATCTTCCAAAAATTCATGCAACCAAACCGCCCAATTTTTCGAAGTCGATAGTTTATTCCCTTCCAAATTCAAAAACTCATTCGCCGGAACATTGTCTGGCAAAATATAACTGCCTTCCGCTTTCAACATGGCAGGAAAAATCACGCAATGAAATACAATATTGTCTTTTCCTATAAAATGCACCAGCTTCGTATCTTCACTTTTCCAATACGGCTCCCAATCTTTTCCTTCGTGCTCCGCCCATTCTTTGGTTGAAGATATATAGCCAATCGGCGCGTCAAACCACACATATAATTTTTTCCCTACAGCACCTTCTACTGGCACATCAATTCCCCAATCTAAATCGCGGGTAACTGCTCGAGGTTTCAATCCGTCGTCTAGCCAAGATTTTACCTGACCTAAAACATTCGTTTTCCAATCTTTGGCATGATCCACCAAAATCCATTGTCTTAAAAAAGCATCATACTGATCTAAAGGCAAAAACCAATGTTTTGTGGCTTTCAAAATAGGCGTAGTTCCTGTAATGGTCGATTTCGGATTGATCAAGTCAGTCGCGTTCCAAGTCGATCCGCATTTCTCACACTGATCACCGTAGGCTTCTTCATTCCCGCATTTCGGGCAAGTTCCAATTACAAATCGATCGGCTAAAAACTGATCGGCTTTCTCATCGTACAATTGCTCCGTGACCTCTTCAATAAATTTTCCGTCGTCGTATAGTTTTTTAAAAAACGCCGAAGCAGTTTCGTGGTGAATTTTCGAAGAAGTTCTCGAATAATTATCGAACGAAATCCCAAAATCAACAAACGATTTTCTGATTATAGCATCGTATTTATCGATGACTTGCTGTGGTGTAATTCCTTCTTTCTTGGCTTTCATCGAGATCGCGACACCGTGTTCGTCACTTCCGCAAATAAACGCCACATCTTTTCCTTGCAAACGAAGGTAACGCGAATAGATATCAGATGGCACATAAACGCCCGCCAAATGGCCAATATGAATCGGTCCGTTGGTATAAGGCAACGCAGCAGTAATGGTATATCTTTTTGGATTTTGTAGCATATAGAGATTTTGTTTTTCTCGCAAAGACGCAGATGCGCAAAGAAAAGTTTATTTGAAAACTTTGCGGCTTCGCGGCTTTGCGAGAAATTTTCGTTGCAAAAATAAGCAATACATTCGAGAGTATTACGCTTTTTATTAGGAGCTGTTTCCTGCTGTCCACTCTATCTTTTGCTGCTTAAAGGAAGCAGCAAAAGGATGCCGTTCCCATCAGGGCTAGGACAATCCGTTTCAAATTAATAATGGTCAATTGTCAATTATCAATTATCAATTATTTTATATTTGTTTCAACATTTTATCTATGAAAAATTCAATCACTTTTTACTTTGCATTAGTATTTGGACTTTTCCTTTTTCAAACCTCAATAGCACAACGCAAAATGATCACACCCGAATTTTTACAAAAAGGCGATACTATCGGAATTCTTGCCACAGCCAGAAAAGCAGACCTGGCTTCTGTACAACCAGCGATTAAATTGCTCGAAAGTTGGGGCTTGCACGTGGTGATTGGCAAAACTATCGGAAAAGAAGAAAACCAATTGGCTGGACCAGATTGGTTGCGCGCTACCGATTTTCAAGAAATGCTTGATAATCCAAAAATCAAGGCGATTTGGGCGGCTAAAGGCGGTTACGGAACCGTGCGAATTATTGATCGCATCGATTTTACGAACTTCAAGAAAAAACCAAAATGGGTTTGCGGTTTTAGCGACATGACCGTGTTGCACAGCCACATCAATAATATGGGAATCGAAACTATCCATTCTTTTATGGCGCTGAATGCCGGAACTGCCAATCCAGAAGTATTAGCATCTTTCCGAAAAGCCTTGTTCGGAGAAAAATTAACTTATACGATTCCATCCCACGAATATAACGTCAATGGTACTGCAAAAGGTGAAATTGTCGGTGGCAACTTATCGGTTTTGTACAGTATTATGGGTTCTAAATCTGAAGTCGATTATAAAGGAAAAATTCTATTTATTGAAGACCTCGATGAATACTTATACCATATCGATCGCATGATGATGAACCTCAAACGCAATGGTTACTTCGATGGGGTAAAAGCCGTCATTGTTGGAGGCATGAGTAGCATGAACGACAATGAAATCCCTTGGGGAAAAGATGCGCTACAAATTATTCAAGATGTGCTGAAAGATTATAAATTTCCTATCATTTATAATTTTCCTGCCGGACACATCAAAGACAATCGCACGTTGATTTTAGGAAAAACGGTAAGTGTAGATGTTAATGATAAACAAAGCACCGTCAAGTTCGAATAATCTACAAATCTTATAGTCCTAAAATCTTGTAATCTAAAAAAATGGCGGATCATAACGAACTTGGTAAACAGGGAGAAAAACTTGCGGTAGAATTCCTTCAAAATAATGGATACAAAATTCTAGAAACCAACTGGACATTCCAAAAAGCAGAAGTTGATGTCATTGCGAAAAGAGAAGATGTGCTTGCTATTGTTGAGGTAAAAACCCGTTCAAGTATTGATTTTGGATTGCCTCAAGATTTCGTAAGGCCCAAAAAAATACAATTATTGGTAAAAGCAGTCAACGAGTATGTAACCCAAAATGATCTGGACGTTTCTGTGCGTTTCGACATAATAGCCATTCAGAAAAACGGTAATGAATTCATTATCGAGCATTTAGAAGATGCATTTCATCACTTCTAGAATTACACTTTAACAACTGTTCTAAAAAGAAGCAGATAATTTATTTATATTTGAATAAAAATTGCAAAAACACAACATGAAAAAAATCATCTTAATTACTTTATTACTGGTCAATTTTGGAGCTTTTGCTCAAAAGAATGTTGCTAAAAAAGTGGATGAATTGCTATCACAAAATACAGCTTTTACGAAGTATAACGTATTAAATGAGAGCAACGAAATTCAGAATTCTAGAACTGATAAGGCAGTTACTCAAGGCACATTTGCGAAGTTAAATCAGGCAGCCATCGCTACTATTTTCGCAAATAAAGAGAACTTTATTGAGGTTGAAATTCCATATCAAGGAGCAATCATTTCGACTCAGTTATATAGCGTAGATTTGTTTGCGGAAGGGTTTCATATCGATACAGATAAAGCAAAATCGATAGCCTATGAAAAAGGAGTGTACTACAGAGGAATCGTAAAGGGAGATTCAAATTCCCTCGTGTCATTCAACTTTTTTAAAGGCGAATTTAATGCGGTTATTTCAAGTAGAACGCTACATAATTTGGTGGTTGCCAAACTAGATAAAACCAATAACACTTCAGATTATATTGTCTATTCAGACAAAAATCTTAAAGCTAAAAACGATCTTGATTGTAAGGTCAAGTCCATTCCGGAAACGACGCCAACAGATTACAGAAATAACGTAACGCCTTCTAGTGTAAGATGTGTGACCATGTATTTTGAAATGGATTTCGATTTGTATCAAGCCAACAACAGCAATACAACCACAACGACAAATTGGATGACTTCTGTCTTTAATAATGTGCAAACGATCTACACCAATGATGGAATTACAACTTCTTTAAAGTCATTGTACATTTGGACGACACCCGATCCTTATGACGGGATTGGAGATTCATCGTCGGATTATTTATACAAATTCAATGAAGTTCGCCCCGTTTTTGACGGCGATTTAGGACAGTTAGTTGGACTTGATTCGGGAGGATTAGGTGGAGTTGCTGTCGGGATAGACGGAATTTGTGGTCAAAATAATTTTAGTTATTCCGATGTTAGCTTTAGTTTCGAAACAGTGCCTACTTATTCATGGACCATTATGGTAATTACACACGAATTTGGGCATTTACTGGGCTCGCCACACACGCACGGTTGTCATTGGAATGGCGACAACACTGCCATTGATGGTTGTGGACAATCTGAAGGATATTTTGAAGGAGACTGCGCGGAAGGACCAATTCCAACTTCACAAGGAACCATCATGAGCTATTGCCATTTAGTGGCTGGTGTTGGTATTAATCTTGCCAATGGCTTCGGTCAGCAACCATCCGCAAGGATTATAAGTATTGTCAATGCTGGAAC
>JBIKRP010000115.1:0-6291 GCA_044349145.1 Flavobacterium sp. | reverse complement strand
GCACAACGATTTGCTCCACTCAACAGCTGGCCGGACAACGGAAACTTAGACAAAGCGAGACTTTTACTTTGGCCAATTAAACAAAAATATGGAAGAAAACTTTCTTGGGGAGACTTGATGATTCTTGCCGGAAACTGCGCACTCGAGTCGATGGGATTCAAAACTTTCGGTTTTGCTGGTGGTCGTGAAGATATATGGGAACCGGAAGAAGACATCTACTGGGGAACCGAAGGAAAATGGTTGGAAAACCAGCGTTATAGCGGTAAACGTGAATTAGAAAATCCATTAGCGGCGGTTCAAATGGGACTCATCTATGTGAATCCACAAGGACCAGACGGGAATCCAGATATCTTAGGTTCTGCGCATGATATTCGTGAGACATTCGGTCGTATGGCGATGAATGACGAAGAAACCGTAGCACTAGTTGCCGGTGGACACACTTTCGGAAAAATGCATGGTGCTGCTGATCCAGATGTTTACGTTGGCCCAGAACCAGAAGGGGCGCCCATCGAAGAACAAAGTATGGGTTGGAAAAACTCATTCGGTTCAGGAAAAGGGGAACATACCATCACTAGTGGACTCGAAGGCGCGTGGACGACAACGCCAACAAAATGGAGCAACAATTATTTCGAAAACTTATTTGGCTTCGAATGGGAATTGACCAAAAGTCCAGCTGGCGCACACCAATGGAAACCAAAAAACAATGGTGGTGCAGGAACGGTTCCAGATGCACACAATCCAGCAATTACGCATGCTCCGGTAATGACCACGGCTGACTTAGCTATGAGATTCGATCCAGCATACGAAAATATATCAAGAAGATTTTTCGAAAATCCAGACCAATTTGCAGATGCTTTTGCTCGCGCTTGGTTCAAATTAACGCACCGTGACATGGGTCCAATTGCCCGATATTTAGGTCCTGAAGTGCCTAACGAAACATTAATCTGGCAAGATCCGATTCCAACAGCAGCGTACAAAGCTATTGATGCCAACGACATTGCTACTTTAAGAACTAAAATCGCATCTTCTGGTTTATCGGTTGGTGAATTGGTCTCAACCGCATGGGCGTCGGCTTCTACCTTCCGTGGTTCAGACAAACGCGGTGGTGCCAACGGAGCACGCATTCAATTGGCTCCGCAAAAAAATTGGGAAGCGAATAATCCAGCGCAATTAAGCAAAGTGCTAGATGCACTCAAAGGAATTCAATCCGCTTTCAACAGTGCAGCAGGGGAAAAACAAGTTTCCTTAGCCGACTTGATTGTTTTAGCTGGTGGCGTTGGAATTGAAACCGCGGCCAAAAATGCAGGTCAAAACGTAACGGTTCCTTTCACAGCAGGCCGCACCGATGCCACGCAAGAACAAACCGATGTCGATTCGTTCGCCGTGTTAGAGCCACTCGCTGATGGTTTCCGCAATTATATGAAAAAGAGATATTCGGTTTCTGCCGAAGAAATGCTAGTCGATAAAGCACAACTTTTGACGCTAACACCTCCAGAAATGACGGTTTTAGTTGGCGGATTGCGTGTGCTAAACACCAATTACAATCATTCTAATCATGGAGTATTTACTAAGCGTCCAGGAGCGTTGACCAACGATTTCTTCGTGAATCTATTAGATTTGGGAACGACTTGGAAAGACACTTCAGCCGCGCAAGACACTTTTGAAGGCCGCGATCGCAAAACTGGCGCAGTAAAATGGACCGGTTCGCGCGTCGATTTGATTTTCGGTTCGAACTCCGAATTGAGAGCTTTGGCGGAAGTTTATGGCTGCAGCGATTCGCAAGAGAAATTCGTAAAGGATTTTGTGGCGGCATGGTCGAAAGTCATGAACTTAGATCGCTTCGACTTAGCGTAATAGCATAATCAATTAAAACCAAAGGTGGACAGTCAAATGTCCACCTTTTTTATTTTGGGCGCGCCGGCATTCCTCGCTGCTGCCATTCTATGCCGTCGGTCTGCGGCTGCAATTCCTCACTACTTTTTGTTTTTTTGTTCGTCGCCAAAGGAGCTTCTTTGTCGCTCTTTTTCGCCTACAAAAAATACAAAAAGAACGTTCGTCATTTTCGCCTCCGCCCTCACGCAACCCGGACCAAAACACAAAAATTTGTTAGATAAAGTATTTTTTCTTCAACCAAAAAGCCACATTCACCAAAATAATCAAAGCAGGCACTTCCACCAACGGACCAATAACACCCGCAAAGGCCTGCCCACTATTAATTCCGAAAACACCTATCGAAACCGCAATCGCCAACTCAAAATTGTTTCCCGCTGCAGTAAACGATAAGGCCGCCGCATCGCGATAATTGGCACCGATTTTCTTCGACACAAAAAACATCAAGAAAAACATAATCGCAAAAAAGATCACTAATGGAATCGCAATTCGAATGACATCCAAAGGTAAATCGACAATCATGGCGCCTTTCAAACTAAACAGCACCACGATGGTAAACAGCAACGCCATCAACGTAATCGGCGAAACAAACAGAAGGAATTTTTGATTGAACCATTTGTCGCCAATGTACTTTTTAATCAAAAATCGACTGCTAACGGCCAACACAAATGGAATTCCGAGATAAATCCCAACAGTTTGCGCAATTTCTACAATGGTAATGTCCAGCTCCAAACCTTTAATTCCGAATAAGGGCAGCATGACTTTCAAATAGAAATACGCATACGAACTAAAGAAAAAAACTTGCAACAAGCTGTTTATTCCGATCAGTCCAGCAGTCAATTCGCGATTGCCTTCCGCCAATTCATTCCAAACAATCACCATCGCAATGCAGGGCGCAATGCCAATGATTATGAGTCCAGTCATGTATTCCGGATAATCCCGTAAGAAAAAAGTAGACAACAAAAACATGAGAAATGGACCGACAATCCAAGTGATAAAAAAGGATGCGGTCAATAGTTTGGGTTGCTCGAACATCTTCGGAATCTTCGAAAAATCGATTTTTGTCAACGGTGGATACATCATCAAAATCAAACCAATCGCCAACGGGACATTAGTCGTTCCCGATGAAAACGAATTGATAAAACCAGAAGAATTGGGAATAAAATAGCCAATGCCAACACCAAGTAACATGGCGAGAAATATCCAAAGCGTCAAATATTGGTCGAGGAAAGACAGCCTTTTTTTCATGATTTTATTGAAGAAAATACGTAATACATTTCTGAGGCAATTTCGAGACTTCGCTCCGCATATTTGGCATTCATGAGATCTGTTCCGTCAAAAGCTTTTGGGTCGTCATAACGAATCGGCAAACGCACTTCAGCACCAGCAATAAAAGGACAACCTTCATCAGCGGAGGAACAAGTCATAATCGCTCCAAATTCGGAAGTTGGATTGAAAGCATCGTCAAATTTCTTTGAAAAACAAATAATGGCGGGCTCATTTTCATCAAACTTCACCGCGTAAACTGGATTACTTTCTTGACTCAATTTTTGAATTTCAAATCCTTGATTGCCCAAAGTTTCACCCACTTTCGGAAACATTGCCGTGGCTTCTGTGCCGCCAGAATAGCAAAACACATTTTTGATTCCGAAATGAAACGCCATGGTTTGCGCCCAAATTTGCGACAAATGACTTCTTCTGGAGTTGTGCGTGCAGATAAAATTTAATCGAATGGATGTTCCATCTGAAACATTCGTCTGAATATAATCGATTGACGATTGCAAGATGGCTTGTCGTTCTTGAGAAACCTTTGCTTCCGCTATCGAGTGGATGGTAGTTTTTAATTTTGAATACATCTATTACTTCTTTTTAAGACTGCAAAAAATAAAATTTTGAATCGTATCAAATGGCGTGGTGTGATCTTCCGTAATCGAATTCAAGGATTCAAAATGAGTTTCAAAAACAGCTTTCATCGACGCTTCGTTATATTGTGTAATGTCCAAACCACTGCACTTTTTAGGGCCATTCTCAGAGAACGTTCCGATAATAAGATGTCCATTGGCCGCTACAGCGTTTGCCACAATGTCCGCATATTTTTGAATCTGGCTTTCCTCCGTTTGAAAATGAAAAGACGCCCGATCGTGCCACAAATCATACGTTTCAATTGGAGTAAAATCCAACACATCTGAAACGATAAAAGTCACGTCCTTAGCCTTCGCTCCTAACCTATTCTGAATCCGTTCAATAGCCTTGTCGGAAATATCCAACAAAGTAATGTTGGTAAAACCACGTTCTAATATCGCATCTACCAAATAACTATCGCCTCCGCCTACATCTATGATTTTCGCTTCCTTTTGAAGATTCAATTTTGAAATAAAATCCAGTGAAGTTTTAGGTGATGGTTGATACCAACTCACTTCCGTTTCTTGCTTGGTTGCAAAAACGTTTTCCCAATGTTCTTTTCGACTCATCGTTAGCAACAATTACCGTTTGGAGCGCAACAAGAATCAGCTGTTTCTTGCAACTGATCGAGTGATACTTTGACTTTCTGTGGAATCCCACAATTGTCTTTTGCCAGGCAATCCGTTTTCGTATTCGTCAAAACAAATTGGTTATTTTGAAATTCCAAACCAAATTTCCCTACAGTTTCTTGTTGGTATTCGATTTCAATTTCTAAATCTTCTCCTGCAAACATATTTTCGGTTGCGTCAATGATTTTTAATACTTTTTTGGCCTCCAAACGATGATCGATATCGACCGAAGTCCACAATTGAAAAGTAGCTGTTTTTCGTATTCTAAAAGTGTTCCCGCAATCGGTAAATTGCTTTGTAGTCATTCCAACTTCCGTAATGTGAAAGCGGGCTGGTACTTTTGTTCCGTTTTGAAGCACAAATGCGAGATTTTCGGTTTGTGCGAGTTGCGATTTGAATTGAGATAGTTTCATTTTTACTTAATTTATTAATTATTACAACTATTGAAAGGAAATCGTTGTTTTCTTTTTTAACCACATAGAAACATAGTTTTTATCATAATTTAGAAAGGCTTTTCACTTTACCATAGAAATCATCGCTATGTGAACCAATAATTGGTCTCTAAAAGTCTTTTTTCTATGCTTCTATGTGGTAATTTTTTTTAAAATTGTAAACATTATTAATTGCATCCAACTACGCAAATATTAACGACTTTCGTTAACAACATTTACTTCTTAAAGCTTTAGAAATCAACGAGAAATAGCTCTCTATCTTAACCATCGTTTCAGAATTGATGCAATAACAAATTGCCGTTCCTTCGATACTTCCTTTGATTATATTGGCGTTTTTTAGTTCCTTTAAATGTTGCGAAATCGTGGGTTGCGCCAAAGGCAATTCGTTGACAATATCACCACAGATACAACTGTCGACAGACAATAAATATTCGACAATCGCAATCCGAGCCGGATGTGATAATGCTTTAAATTGGTTGGCCAATTCGTTATGTTTCTCTGAAAAAGAGGCAGATTTTGAAGCGCCCATAGTTATCGTATTTTTATATTGCAATATTACGATATAATAATATTACAAACCTAACAAAAGATGGTAAAAATTCTAAAAATTATTCTCGAAATAATTTCATACTTTTGGACACTTATATAAACACATACCAATGGCATCAATTACCCTCGATGGAAACCCAATAAACACCTCAGGTGAAATACCAAAAATCGGAACAAAAGCGCATGGATTTACTTTGGTTAATAGCAAATTATCCGAAATCACTTTGCAAAATTTTGCAGGGCATCAATTGCTTTTGAATATTTTTCCTAGTGTTGAAACAGGAGTTTGTTCGGCAGCAGTACGAAAGTTCAATCAAATCGCCAGCGGCCTATCGAATACCAAAGTATTGTGTATTTCCAGAGACTTACCCTTTGCACAAAGTCGATTTTGCGCCTCAGAAGGATTGGAAAATGTCATCAACCTTTCCGATTTCAAAACGGGACAATTCGGAAAAGACTACGGATTAGAAATTACCGAAGGAATCTTTGGTGGTTTGCATTCTCGCGTCGTACTCATTGTAGATGAAATAGGAACAATTGTTTATGCGGAACAAGTCCAAGAAATTGCAACCGAGCCCAATTACGAAGCTGCTTTAGCGGCACTATAACTACTTGTTGATGGAATTTCAAAAAGATAACACCTTTGTTGCCGGAAGACTGAAAAGTATGGGCTTTGCTTTGAGAGGCGCTTTCAAATTGATTACGACGGAGCACAGCATCATGGTGCAGTCATTTGTTGGGATTTTGTTATTCATTGCCGGTTTTTATTTCGAGATTTCTCGTACAGAATGGTTGTTTCAAATTTTAGTACTTGGATTGGTGTTGAGCATCGAAGGATTGAATACTGCGGTCGAAAAAATCGGCGATTT
>JBIKRP010000114.1:0-6334 GCA_044349145.1 Flavobacterium sp. | reverse complement strand
GGTCAAGATCAAGGCATTGTGATTTGTCCAGGTCCGAATTTAGCTTACTTTGATCATGAAATTTCTTTGTCAGATATGGTGCGACACATTTATGGCAACACCAATGTCATGACTCATGGCAATCGGCCGCACGTTTTCGTCAATGAATTGAAATTGTATGTTGATTATCTGCAACGCGATATTGAAGAAGCCGGGGAATTCACCGCGGCTCAAATAAAAAAATGGCAGCTGTTTAAAGCGAACTTGCTAGAAGGAATTGCTTACTATCAAAATTTGTTTGCCAATACGACCTTTTTCAGCAACGAGACTGACTTAATTCAATATCAACTTTTGAATTATAAAGAGGCATTAACTGCCGTTGAAATTCCAACTTTAGAATTGGTTTAGGACGCGCTTTTTTGCAAAATGCCTTGTTTGAGAATTTGACCAAATTGGTACATGTCCTCAAACGAACAGTATAGCGGAACAGGTGCAAATCGAATGACATTGGGTTCGCGCCAATCGGTGATTACGCCGTTCTTCATGAGGTATTCAAACAAAGGTCGACCTTGTCCATGAAAGAAAACCGACAATTGCGAAGCGCGTTGCTCTGGATTGGTTGGCGTGATGATTTCAAAAACACTATCGACTTCCTTATCTATTTCGTGAAGTACAAATTCGAGATAGGAAGTGATTAGGTCTCTTTTGGCGACAAGCGCGTCCATGCCTACTTCTTCAAACATCTCCACTGACGCCAAATAAGGCGCTAAAGAAAGTATCGGCAAATTGCTGACTTGCCATCCATCGGCGCCATGAACAGGGTCAAAATCCGGCTCCATTTTGAAACGACGTTCTTTGTTATGGCCCCACCAACCTGCGAATCGAGGCAATTCACTGTTATTATGGTGTTTTTCGTGAATAAAGCAACCCGCAGCATTTCCAGGTCCAGAATTCATATATTTATAACTGCACCAACAAGCAAAATCGACATTCCAATCGTGCAATTGCAATTTGATATTTCCAGCTGCATGCGCCAAATCCCAGCCCACTTGAGCGCCCACTAGGTGACCTGCTTGGGTAATGGTTTTCATATCGAAAACTTGACCCGTATAATAATTGACGCCGCCGATTAACACCAAAGCCAATTCGTCGCCGACCTCACTAATCTTAGCCAAAACATCTTCTAATCGAATGTTGTGTTCGCCGTCGCGACGTTTGATTTCGACAATAGCATCTTCTGGTTTGTAACCATGAAATTGCACTTGACTCTGAAACATGTATTGATCAGAAGGAAAAGCTTTCTCTTCACATATGATCTTGTATCGTGTTTTTGTAGGACGATAAAAGGACACCATCAACAAATGCAGATTGACGGTAAGCGTATTCATTACGGTGACTTCTGAAGGTTTGGCTCCCACAATTTTGCTTAGAGGCGCTGCAAAACGTTCGTGGTAATCCCACCATGGTTTTTCTGCATAAAAATGACCTTCAACGGCAAGATTCGCCCAATCGTTCATAATATCATCTACATATTTCTTGGTTCTCTTTGGTTGTAAACCCAAGGAATTTCCTGTAAAGTAAATCACATTCTTTCCGTTATGTTGCGGAAAAATGAATTCGTTTTTATATTGATGTAACGGATCTTTTTGATCGAGTTCTTGCGCAAAAGCGAGCGTATTTTGAAAAGTCATTGTTATCAAATTAAGGTTCGTAAAAGTAACAAAAAATAAGAAGTTGCGTTAGGTTAAAATGTATTCAAAAATTGTCTATTTTTAAGCTTTAAAATTCATCCTATGAAAACCAACGCCAACTCCATTATCATTGCACTTGCTGTCATTATTGCCGCTTATCTGTTTTCGAATGCTTTTGAAAATAGGAATCAAAGTAGCGATACGATTAGCGTAACGGGACTCGGAAAAAAAGATTTTACTTCAGACTTGATTGTTTGGAGCGGTTCCTTTTCTAAGAAAAGCATGGGCTTGAAAGAAGCTTATGCGGCCTTAGATTTCGATCGTGAAAAAATAAAATCTTACCTGATTTCAAAAGGAATACTAGAAAAAGAAATTGTGTTTTCTGCAGTCAATTTTAATAAAGATTTTGATTATTTGTACAATGAAAATGGTTCGACCAAACAACAAATTTTTACTGGTTTTTCTTTGACACAAACCGTTACCGTGCAATCAAAAGAAGTCAATAAGATTGAAGACATTTCAAGACAATCAAGTGAATTGATTAATTCTGGCATCGAATTTTACTCTAATCCGCCGGAATATTACTACACGAAATTGGCGGAATTAAAAATTAAAATGATTGCCGAAGCAACCAAAGACGCCAGAGTTCGCGCGAAAAGTATAGCCGAAAATGCTGGCGCTAGTTTAGGAAACTTGAAAAAATCGGATATGGGCGTTTTTCAAATTACGGGACAAAATTCGTCTGAAGATTTTTCTTATGGTGGTTCATTTAATACGATTTCGAAAAATAAGACGGCGAATATTACGGTGAAGTTGGTTTATCAGGTAGATTAGTTCCGGTTGTGGGTTGTAGGTTGTGGGTTGTAGGTTTGCGTGAAGGATAGGAACGGCATCCTTTTTTGAGGTACGAAAAAAAGATAGAGTGGATAGCCTGACCCTTGAGGGCACGCCCAAATAATAAAATTTCAAAAAATAAAATTCCAAATTCCAAGAGAGAAATTCCAATATAAAAAATTCCAAATTCCAATACAGTAGTTTATTGGAATTTGGAATTTTTTATATTGTAATTTATCTTTCTAGATGATTAGCATCGCATCACCGTAAGAGTAAAATCTGTATTCTTCTTTAATCGCTTCTTCGTAGGCTTTCTTCATCAAATCGTGACCGCAAAAAGCAGAAACCATCATCAGCAAGGTTGATTTTGGCGTGTGGAAATTGGTAATCATGCAATTTGGAACGCTGAATTCGTGTGGTGGAAAAATGAATTTGTTTGTCCAACCTTCGAACGGATTTAAGGTTTTTGCAGAAGAAACCGAACTTTCGATGGCACGCATTGAAGTCGTTCCCACGGCGCAAATTCGTTTTTTATTGGCTTTTGCATTATTGACAATATCGCAGGCTTCTTGAGAAATGATGAGCTCTTCAGAATCCATTTTGTGTTTGGAAAGATCTTCCACCTCAACTGGATTGAAAGTTCCTAGACCCACGTGCAATGTTACTTCAGCAAAATTCACCCCTTTAATTTCAAGTCGTTTCAACAAATGTTTTGAGAAGTGCAATCCAGCAGTTGGAGCTGCTACCGCGCCTTCGTTTTTAGCGTAGATGGTTTGGTAACGTTCAGCATCTTCTGGAGTTACTTCGCGATTGATATATTTTGGAATCGGTGTTTCTCCGAGTTCCGTCAATTTATTTCTAAATTCATCGTAAGAACCGTCGTATAAAAAACGCAACGTTCTTCCACGAGAAGTGGTGTTGTCAATTACCTCAGCAACTAAAGAATCGTCGTCTCCGAAGTATAATTTATTTCCGATTCTGATTTTACGCGCAGGATCAACCAAAACGTCCCAAAGGCGTTGCTCGGAATTCAATTCTCTTAGCAAAAACACTTCGATTCTTGCGCCCGTTTTTTCTTTGTTTCCGTATAAACGCGCTGGAAAAACTTTAGTGTTATTGAGAACCAAAACGTCACCATCGCCGAAATAATCGATTACGTCTTTGAACATTCTGTGTTCAATCGTTTTTTTCTCTCTGTTGATCACCATCAAACGAGACTCGTCTCTGTTTTCGGCTGGGAATTCGGCAAGAAGTTCTTTGGGTAAATTAAAATTGAAGTGTGATAATTTCATAGTTGTACTTTGCTTATACTAAAATTGAATTGGGCGCAAATATACGGCGCTCGAACAGGCGTTGTCAAGTGTTTTAAGGTTTATTTTCATAAAAGGTTCTGAGGTACTGAGTTACTTAGGTTCTTAGATTACGATTCGATATTCGAAATCTTAAATCCGATACTTTTTAAGTCGTTCCAGAAGTTGGGATACGATTTGGAAACTACGGCAGCATCGATAATGGTAATGGGAACTCGCAACGCTAATGGTGCAAATGCCATGGCCATGCGGTGATCGTTGTAGGTTTCAATTTTTATGTTGGAATGAATTGCTGTTTTAGGCTCCAAAGTAATAGCATCATCTGTAGTTGTAACTATTGCGCCTAATTTTGTCAGTTCATTTTGAAGTGCTGCCAGCCGATTGGTTTCCTTGATTTTTAAAGTATGTAATCCGGTTAAATGACATCCGATTCCGAGTCCAAAGCAAGTGACTATGATTGTTTGTGCGAGATCTGGCGTGTTGTTGAGTTGGGCGTTGTAGGTTGTAGATTGTACGTTGTAAGTTCTAGGTTGTAGGTTGTAGGTTGTAGGTTGCAGGTTGATTTTTATCAGCGTTATACTATTGTTGTTGAAAGTGGTTTCGACACCGAAGTTTTTATAGACTTCAATTAAAGCACTGTCACCTTGCAAGCTGTTTTGTTTAAAACTGGAAAGCGTAATTTGCGTGCCGATTTCTGACAACGCGATGATGGAGTAGAAATAAGACGCGGAAGACCAATCGGATTCAACAACAATAGTTGATGGTTGCACCTCGACTGCGCTCGGTGTGACAGTAATTTCTTTTGTGTCGAATGTGGTTTTAACGCCAATTTGACGAAGTAAATCTAAAGTCATTTGAATGTAGGGAGCTGAAGTGAGTTCACTTTCTAAAGTCAATTGCAATCCATTTTCTAGTTTCGGGGCGATTAACAATAAAGCTGAAATATACTGACTGCTTACGTTGGCGCGGAGTGACACTTTTGAATTGAGGAGCTTTTTTCCTTTGATACGCAGTGGTGAAAATCCAATGGCGCCCTCGTAAGCGATATCAGCGCCTAATTGCTGTAAGGCTTCGACTAAAATTCCGATAGGTCGCTCTTTCATTCTTGCAGAGCCTGTTAGTACAACTTCACGACCTTCTTGAATGGCGAAATAAGCGGTTAAAAAACGCATGGCAGTTCCGGCGTGGTGAATGTCGATTTCCCTCGACTGCGCTCGGGAGGACAAATCGGTTCTTAGTGCATTCGACATTACTTCGGAATCGTCGGAGGCAGAAATATTCTTTAATTCAATATTGGGATATAACGCCTGCAGCAATAGCAATCTATTGGTTTCTGATTTGGAACCAGCAATTGCAATCGTTGAGGAAAAATTTACTTCAGAAAGCTGCAGCGATAGATTCACTATTTCAGTTTTTCGTTGTTGTGATGACGGTCGTGATCGCGGTTGGTTTTGAGATCCATTTTTTTGTCAAAAGCCGATTGAAGGTCGATGCCAGTTTGATTGGCAAGACATAAAACGACAAAAACCACATCTGCCAATTCCTCTCCTAAATCTTTGTTTTTATCGGATTCTTTTTCGGACTGTTCTCCGTATCGTCGGGCAATAATTCGGGCTACTTCGCCGACTTCTTCGGTAAGTTGCGCCATGTTGGTGAGTTCGTTGAAGTAGCGAACGCCGTGGTCTTTAATCCAGTTGTCTACTTCAAGTTGGGCGTTTTGTATATTCATCATTCTTTATTTTTTGAATCCATAATTATCGTTACAGGGCCGTCATTGAGCAACGCAACTTTCATATCCGCCGCAAAAATTCCGGTTTGGACGCGCTTTTCTAAAGCAAATTCTAAACTGCTTACAAATTGTTCATACATCGGAATGGAAAATTCTGGCTTGGCGGCTTTCAAGTACGAAGGGCGGTTTCCTTTTTTGGTAGAAGCGTGTAAAGTAAATTGACTGACTACAATGATATCGCCATTGATCTCCTTGACGGACAAATTCATTACCTCATTCTCATCCCCAAAAATGCGAAGATTGACGATTTTGTTGACCAGCCAATCGATATCTTCTTGTTTATCTGCTTCTTCAATGCCTACTAAAACAAGTAGTCCTTTTTGAATGTCGGCTACTTTTTTTTCAGCGATTGTAACCGATGCTTGCGAAACTCTTTGAATGACCACTTTCATGCACTAAGATTTTCGAGACTGATCGCTGATAATACGGTCTTCATTATACACATCTGTGCGGTAATGTTCCTCATCGCCTTCCAAAATATGAAGGTAGTTTTTATACCGTGACCAAGATACTTGATCGTTTTCAAGTGCTTTCTTTACAGCGCAATTGGGCTCATCTTTATGCAAACAATTATTAAACTTACATTGATCTTTTAATTTGAAAAACTCTGGAAAATAGCCGCTAATATCTTCTTTCTCTAAATCGACAATCCCGAAACCTTTGATTCCAGGTGTGTCGATGATCTTCGCGTTAAAACTCAAATCGTACATTTCTGCGAATGTCGTCGTATG
>JBIKRP010000144.1:0-5757 GCA_044349145.1 Flavobacterium sp. | reverse complement strand
GATGAATTTACGACACAATCTGAAACTTATGTAAGTTCACATCCAAAAGCATTTATTTCTGCATTAATTATTGAAGGCATGTTCAATCAAATGTCGCCTGATATTGCAAAAATCACTAAATTTTACAACGGATTGGATAAATCTGTGAAAGATACTAAACATGGTAAAAAAATCAAGAAAAATCTAGATGAGTTGTCAAAGCCAGTAGCTACAGCAGCACCAATTGAAATTGGCACGGTTGCTCCTGAATTTTCTGCACCAAATCCAGAAGGAAAAATGGTTTCTCTGAAAGAAAGCAAAGGAAAAGTGACAATTATCGATTTTTGGGCGTCTTGGTGCAAGCCATGTCGTCAGGAAAATCCAAATATGGTGGCACTTTACAAAGAATTTCACGCCAAAGGATTAAATATTGTGAGTGTTTCATTAGATGAAAAGGCAGAGGAATGGAAAAAAGCGATTGCAAGTGATAAAATGACTTGGACACACCTATCAAACTTAAAAGATTTCGAAGATCCAATTGCGCTTCAATATTCCGTTAAATTAATCCCTTCAATTTTTATTTTAGACGCTTCTGGTAAAGTGGTGGCAAAAGATGTAAGAGGTGCTGAATTGAAAGCTAAAATTGCACAATTATTAGGATAAAATTTGCTTTACTACATAAAATAAAAAATCTCCTTTTTTCAGGAGATTTTTTTATGCCTTTCTATTCCAATCAGTTAAAAATAAGTTCAAATATTAGTCAAAATTAAATTTGCTCACACCAAAACAGTTTTTATATTTGCAACGCTTTGGGGAGATACTCAAGCGGCCAACGAGGGCAGACTGTAAATCTGCTGTGTGAACTTCGCAGGTTCGAATCCTGCTCTCCCCACACACTTTTTTAAATAAGAAAAAACGCCAAGTTCACTTGAGCGTTTTTTTGTTTTAAGAAAGTGCGTAGGGTTCCCACCCTACGGATCATGAAATAATCCTGCTCTCCCCACAAAAAACTATAATCCAAAAACAACAAGCTCGCTTGATTTTTTCGGGTTCTGTTTTTTTGTGCAAGGTTTCCCCCATGAGGATCATTTGAAAAATAATCCTGATTGTTTTTTTATGAATTTCTATCTTGAATCATGGAAACCTTGAAGATTTACATCACAAATCGCTTGATTGTTTTTGGATTTTGTTTTTTGTACAAGGTTTCCCCACTGAAGATCATTTGAAAAATAATCCTGATTGTTTTTTATGAATTTCTATAATGAATCATGGAAACCTTGAAGAATTACATCACAAATCGCTTGATTGTTTCGGGTTCTGTTTTTTTGTGCAAGGTTTCCCCACTGAGGATCATTTGAAAAATAATCCTGATTGCATATGATGAATTTCTATCATAAATCTTGGAAACCTTGAAAAATTACATCACATATCGCTTGATTGTTTCGGGTTCTGTTTTTTTGTGCAAGGTAAACCTATTGTCGATAGTAATTTTGCACAATTAATAGTCAAATAACTTCGTGCCAAAAAAAAACCGCTTCGGAAACGAAGCGGTTTAATTATCAATTGTTAATTATCAATTGTTAATTATCAATTGGAATTATCTTTTAACAACTCTTACCGTTTTCACGTTATTTCCTTGAGTTACAATAATGTTGTAAACTCCAGAAGGATATTGTGAACCGATTTCTAAGTTAGTGATAGCAGCAACAGATGCCTGACGTGCTTCAACCTCACGGCCTAACATATCATATACTCTTACTCCTACTTGATCCTCGCTTGATGTGTTTACATTCAATTTGAATGTTTCCGCATATGGGTTTGGATAAGCGTTCACTTCATAGATATCTAAAGCTGCACTAGTTTGTCTAGTCGCTGTAGGAGATGTTGTGATGGTACACAATACTGTACCTTGAACATAGCTAGAAGCATACAATACATCTACACGGATTGTGTAAGCTGTACTTGCAGCTGCTCCTCCTGCCAATAATGGCAATTGGAATCTTGGGTTAGCGGTAGCGAATTCTCTTGTTTGAGCTCCGTTAGTTACCACAAACTTATATCCTTGTGCTCCCAACACTTGTTGAGCAAAGATAGTTGTCCATAAAGAATTGATTGTACTTCCACAAGAAGGTTGAATCACTCTTGATCTTCCAGGAGTAGCTGGTGTTGAAATAGAACATGCACTTCCGTATTCTGATTCTGGACGTAAATTACCTCCAAATGCCAACAATACATCAACTGTATAAGTAGTTGCGAATGCAATATTCGAAATTCCTAGTTCAACTAAGCTGAATCTGTTTACAGTTTTGTCTACAGTTCCTACTACAGTAGCTCCGTTTCTTACTCTGAATCTATATCCTGAAGCACTTGGTACTCGAACACAGAAAATAGAGTTAGAGATATCTGCTAAAGTAGACCCACAAGCTGGGCTAGAAATAAAAGTAGAGTTTGGAACCGCTGGTGTAGTTACGCTACAAGCTGGTCCGTAACCTCTATAGAATCCATTTGATTTAACTGAAACCTCAACAGTATAAGTAGTAGCATAAGTTGCTCCTCCTGCCAATTGAGATAAAGCGAAACTATTTGATGGTCTATCGATAGTTCTTACGGTAGCTCCGTTAGTTACTCTAAAACGGTACCCTTGAATTACTCCTACTTCTGGGAATGAAGACAATGGGTAAGCGAATATACCAGATTCTAAATTTGTTAAGGTAGCACCACAACTAGCAGTAACTAAATAAGATAAAGCCGTAACCTCATCTGTAGTTCCATCACAGTTGTCATCAATACCGTTTGCTGCGATTTCCGAAGCATTAGGATTCACTGATGCGCTTTCGTCATTACAATCAACTCCGTTGTTTACTGCTACAAATCCTGAAGGAGTTGTTGCTCCGTAACAAACTGAAGATGATGGAAAACCATTGTTGTAACCATCGTTATCAGCATCTACAAAGAAAGTACCTGTTCTCCATTTTGTTGGATCTGTCGGAGCACAGTCAGTGTTGTTAGTTGATGTTCCTTCTGGTTGACCTGTACAAGACTCAATAGCAGCACCTGCTCCGAATCCGTCATTATCAGTATCAGCATAGAAAGTCTGAGCTGAAGTGTTCAATGTTAAAGTTAACGTAGCGGTGTTACATCCTGATATGAATGGATAAACTCCAGAAGCATTATACGATTGACCACTAGTTGCCCATGTGTATGAAGTACCACATGCAGTTACTGACTCATCTCCAAGGGTAGTGTTTGGTGTCAAAGTCAAGGTTAATGTAGCGGTGTTACATCCTGAAACAAAATCATAAGATCCTGAAGCATTATAGGTTTGTCCGCTTGTTGCCCACGTGTATGAAGTACCACAAACTGATACTGACTCACTACCTATAGTAGTATTTGGAGTCAAGGTCAAGGTTAATGTAGCGGTGTTACATCCTACAACAAAATCATAAGATCCTGAAGCATTATACGTTTGTCCGCTTGTTGCCCATGTGTATGAACTACCACAAACTGAAACCGACTCGCTACCTGTTGTTGTTGCTGGAGTAATACTCAAGTTCAAAGTAGCCGTGTTACATCCTGAAACGAATGTCGTTCCGCTTTGCGCTGTAGTATACGATTGTCCATTAGCTGGCCAAACATAAGTAGCACCATCACAAATAGAAGTAGTTACACTACCATTAGTAGTCAATGGCGCTCCTGCTCCAATGGTGAACGATGAAGTGGAAACAGCCGCACAACTAGGATAAGTAACTGCCACAACGTGTGAACCAGCTGATAATCCATTAACTGTAAAAGCACCTGCTGATAAAGTAGCATTTTGAGTAGCACCACCATCAACAGTATACGTTACTGCTGAACTGTTGTTTGGTGCACCTGTTAACGTAATCACAGCACTTCCGTTACCGGCACCAACACATGGTGATTCTGCTACCAAACCACTAGCTACTGCAGCTGATGGACAAGGAGGAGCAGCGTTCAATGGTATTGAAAACGTTGATGCTGACGTAAATCCTAAAGTAAGAGGTGGTACACCAGCTGTAGTAGAATAGGTAAGTTGAGTTCCTTGACCCGCTGGTTCTGCAGCAACAACCGAGTTTGTAGAACCCGTTGGATTTGTATTGGTTGGTTTCAACCACAAATTAGCATTACTACTTGCCGTCCAAGCAACTGTATTGGTAAATCTAAAACGACCTACACGGTAAGTTCCCGGAAGAACTGAAGCAGTACTAGCAGGGTTAGGAGCTTGTACTAATCTCAAATGTCCTACAGGAGTAGCTCTGTTGGTAAGGTTATAAGCAGACAAACCAACACCTACTAATTCAGGTGCAGCTGTCCCTGCAATTAAAGTTACAGCGCCACAACCATTTGTAGTACAAGGTGTACCACCATTAAGAATAGCAGAATTGTACTCAACTCCCGCAGAAATACCATTAATAACCACCCCCGCTGTGGGGGCAGTTACTACTAACATCAAATCGAATTCAAACGTATTACTGGTAGAACTACCATTGGCTAAAGTAAGCCCCAACGTTGCCTGTGAATACCCCGAGAGGGAGACCAGGAATAAGCAAAGAAGAAAAAATCTCTTGCTAAAAGTGTTAATCATTATTTTCATGTATTTAAATTTAATTGGTTACTAATTATTCTAAGATGTTTGCAAATACTGAGTTCTCCAAGTTAGGGAAGAAAATATCTGAATCGGTAGTATCTACAGATCCATCTCCATTTACATCTGTTGCTAACGCACCAAAATTGGAATTAGCAATGTCATCTACTAAAACATCAGAATCTGTTGAATCTATCACTAAATCTTGATTCAAATCTCCTGAATAGAAAGCCCAAACACCTGCTTCCACTTCAATCATGTTATCTCCTAACGCTTGACTAGAACTAGAACTAAAATCATAGCTCAAAGCAACAGCACCAACAGTTTGTGCGCTAGCACTCCATGTTTGAACTAAGTTACTTCCTCTTACTACAACATAGAATGAACCACTTGGTGCTCCTGAGAACGAAGCTGAAAGCGTACCATCAGTATTCAAAGTAGCAGTAGTAGTATGAAGTGCTGCATATGGAGCAGTCGTTTCATGTAATTCAATAGTCAAATCTTCAACTTCTGTAGCTGCAGGTGCAGTTACTGGAGTAACACCATCCCATTGGTTAAATTTAACCGAACGCATCGTAGACGCAGTATCATAATAACCTTGAACAAACAACGTCAAGTTTACGATAGAGTTCGTTGGACATGGATTCGTTGGATTCAACAATGCATCAGTATCATCACAGTCATCATTTGTAACTGAATAACCTGCTGGAGCACTAACACCAGAACAAACTGATGCTGTTGCTGTGCTTCCATAAGTATCACCATCAGCATCTACGAAGAACGTAGCAAATTGATAGATAGCAATGTTAGTATCATCACAATCAGTGCTATTAGATACATAACCTACTGGTTGTGCACAAGCCGATTGCGTAACTGCAACATTACCCAACGTATCTCCATCCGCATCCGCATACCATGTAGTTGGTGTGTTAACCGTTACGATAGCGCTTCCAGCGTTTCCTGTTCCAACCAAAAGATTAGCATCAGTTACAGAAACTAACGTGTAGGTTGTAGTAGTTGCAGGTGTAACAGAAATGTTAGCTCCACTTACATAACCGCTTACTGTAAAGTTATTCGTACCGTCTGTATATACAACAGTAAAAGGAGAAGTTCCTCCAGTCACCGCAACACTTAAGTTAGTAGATTCTCCAGCACAAATCGTAGCGTTACCAGAA
>JBIKRP010000113.1:0-6354 GCA_044349145.1 Flavobacterium sp. | reverse complement strand
TAACGTACGAAATGGAAAGCAACAATAACTTTAGTTTGTTATGGTCTGATTTTAAAAAAGTTGAGATGAGAGTCGGAACTGTTTTAGCTGTTGCTGACTTTCCCGAAGCACGCAAGCCAGCGTATCAATTGACGATTGATTTTGGAAGTGAATTGGGACTTAAAAAATCTTCTGCTCAAATTACAAAACGATACAAAAAGGAGGATTTGATTGGAAAACAAATCATTGCAGTAGTCAATTTTCCAAAAAAACAAATTGGAAAGTTCCTTAGCGAGTGCTTGGTTTTGGGTTCAGTCGGCGATGAAAATGACATTGTGCTACTGACTTCAGACAAGGAAGTGCCGAATGGATTGCGGATTGGTTAAACTAAAACGGACATTTTTTCATTATTGCGGCCACTTCTTTTGAATTTACCTTTTCCGTTTTTTCTAATTCGGAAATGACATTATGATAATCCTTTTCATTTCTGTTTTGCGACATTTTTTTGACCGCTTCTATACTTTCGATTTCAATTTCAAAAGCGACAATTCCAGATGCTTGGCGCATCGTTTTTTCGGATAATTCTTCTATGCGAACTGGGTTCTTCGAATTTTTCTCGTATTTGTCGGTTAACTTTTTTAATGAAGTTATTACCGTTTCACCTTCAATGATTTTGATTTTTCCATACACATGCACGGCGATGTAATTCCATGTAGGAACATTTTCTTTTTCGTACCAAGAAGAGGAAACATAACTATGTGGACCAGAAAAAATGGCCAAAACATTGGCGTCCGACTCGAAACTTTCCCATTGTGGATTCTCTTTCGAAATATGACCAAAAAGTATTGATTTTCCGTCCGTGGTTTGTTCCAATTCAAGTGGAATGTGTGTCGCCCACAATTTGCCATTGGTTCGGTTTACCAAGATTCCAAAACTATTTTCAAGTAGAAATTGTTTTATTTCCTCTTGATTTTCATTTTTATACAGTTCTGGAATATACATCGGATTTACGTTTTGTGTCTTAAGTACTGCTGTGTCCTAGATAACGTTCACTTCGGCTTCTATCTGAATTCCGAATTTTTCAAAAATAGTTTTTTGAATGTCTTTCGATACTGCCAAAATCTCTTGCCCAGTGGCGTTTCCATAATTCACCAAAACAAGTGCTTGGTTCTTGTGAATCCCAGCGTCGCCAAAACGTTTTCCTTTAAATCCCGCTTGTTCGATGAGCCAACCGGCTGGCACTTTTACTTCTGTTTCTGAAACGTCGTAGTATTTCATTTCGGGAAATTGAGCATGAATTTTCTCAAAATCTGATTTTAATAGAATTGGGTTTTTGAAAAAACTACCGCTATTTCCTAAATCTTTCGGGTCGGGTAATTTGCTTTTACGAATGGCGATTACCGCAGCACTAACGTCTTGTATAGTGGGGTTTTCAATACCATTTTTGGCTAATTCTGATTGAATGTCACCGTAACCAGTATTGATTTTATGATTGCGTTTTGTAAGCTGAAAAACCACCGAAGTGATGATGTATTTGTCTTTGACGTCTTGTTTGAAAATACTTTCGCGATATCCAAAATGACAATCCGCATTAGAAAAAGTTTTTGTTTCTAAAGTATCTATTTTGATAGCTTCACATGAAGTCATGGTATCTTTAATTTCGGTACCATACGCTCCGATATTTTGAACGGGAGTTGTTCCGACATTGCCTGGAATTAACGACATGTTTTCCAATCCACCGTAATTTTGAGCAAGCGTCCATAGCACAAACTCGTGCCAATTTTCACCCGCTTGACATTCAACCCAAACGTAATCTTCGTTTTCTTGAATTACTTTTTTCCCTTTTAAATCGACGTGAATGACTAATGCGTCAATATCCTGCGTCAATAGCATATTGCTTCCGCCGCCAAGGACAAATTTATTTTCGTCTTGGTGTTGTTTCAAAACAGATGTTAAGTCTGCTACTGAATCTACGGCAACAAACTGTCGCGCTTTGGCTTCTATTCCAAAGGTGTTGAAATTCTTCAGTGAGAAGTTGGTGTGAATTTTTGTCATTTCATTACATTATTGTACCATCAAAAATCTTATTTTCTTTTTGAAGGACTTCAAATTTGTTTACATAGTTCTTCAACCAGATGTGCATCATAAACAGTGGCATAATATACGAAACCATTTTAGTATCCCCATTTTGAAGATTTGAAATTAGTTTTTTAGCTTTTATGTGTTCAAAGTATGGCATTTGAAACAATTCGCTATTCGAAAAAGATTCTAATTCTTCTTTAAATGCAGGGCTTTTCGTGATGTAATCTCCCCATGGTGTGCTTAACCCGACTTTTTTGAAATTTAATATTTCTTGAGGCAACCTCGATTGCATGGCTGTTTTTAAAATGTATTTTCCTTTTTTACCTGTAAAAAGCCATTTATTATCTAATGAACCTAAACCAGCTAACAATCTTTGGTCTAGGAAAGGTTCTCGACACTCGATTGAAGCACCCATAGTACAACGGTCGTTTCGGTCGAGCAATGAACATAAATAAGTATGTTGGTCAAAATACAACGCTTTTCGCCTTAGATTATTTGGGTAAAGCGATTGGGCTTCTTCGTAAATTTTGTAACGATATTCGTTTTTTGGAACTTCATGCATTCCAAAAGTCTTCGCGATATCTTTTGGGTAAATATTACAGCCATTGAAAATCACAAGATCTCGATTATCCTTAATTTGGGCATAGCGAATTAACTTCTCAAATCGCGCCTTTTTGGTAAATACATCCAAGTTTCCTAGCGCAGCAATCGAATGTAAGAGTGTCGGAAATTGCAAAGCTTTATAACGGACGTAGCCGCCCATAAGTTCATCTGCACCTTCACCGGATAGCAATACCTTTACTTTTGATTTTGCCAATTGAGAAATCCCTAATAAATGTGGTTCGCTCAAATGCATTAAGGGTTCATCTTGAAAGTAGGTTGATGTTAGTAATTTCGAATACAAATCATCATCTTCCAATTGAATACTATTAAAGCCGTACTGATACTGTTCCGACAATCTTTTTGCGAGATGCGATTCGTTGTGTTCTTCTTCTTTAAATGCAATTGTAAATGCTTGTATGTCTTTGAATTGTTGAGAATGCAATGAAGAAAGAACCGATGACGAGTCTAAACCAGCACTCAAAAGTACGCCAACGGGAACATCGCTTACCATTCGGAGTCGAATAGAGTCGTCGAAAGTCGCTCTAAACCAATCGACTGGGTCTTTGATAACTTCATGGTTTTGAATTTCATGTTTCAAATCCCACCATTTTTCTGACTCAATTTTTCCATTTTCGTGCAAGATCATTGCGTGTCCTGGCAGCACTTTCTTCACGTTTTGGAAAAGCGTATCCTCACCAGCGACAAACCGATTGAAAATATATTCTTCAATGCCATCTTGCGCCATTTTTAAAGGAACGCCTGCGGTAAAAAGTGCTTTTTGCTCAGAGGCAAAATAGAAAGTTTCGCTGTAGAAAGCGTAATACAGTGGTTTTACACCCATCCGATCTCTTGCAACAATCAGTTTTCTCTCCAAAGTATCCCAAATGGCAAAGGCAAACATTCCGTTGAGGCGCGGGAGCATTTTTAGTCCATAAAGTTGGAATAATTTCATCAACACTTCTGTGTCAGAATGCGTCTTTATCTCAAACCCTTTGGATTTTAATTCTGAATAGAACGCTTTGAAATTATAGATTTCCCCGTTAAACACCATGGCGTATCTTCCATCCTCAGAAAGAAAAGGCTGGTGTCCGGCGGAGGTCACATCTAAAATGGACAATCTTCGGTGTCCGAGTCCAATATTTTTATCGACAAAAATCCCCTTATCGTCAGGACCTCTGTGCTCTAAAGCATCACGCATTTTAGTCAGTAGACGTTCCTCTACTTTGCGTTGTGGTTGCAAATGCAAAATTCCATTAATACCGCACATTAGAGAGTCTTAAAATTAGTAATTAACTCGTGGTAGCGGTCTGCTATTATCTTCATATTCTGCTTGTAATTGGCTTTTTCGTGGACAAATTTTCTGTTTTTATCAATCACTTGTTTTCTATATTCTTCATTTTCAAACGCCCAAATTATTTCTTTGGCAAGCATTTCTTTATCATCAACGGTAACCAATTGACCGTTTTCTCGATGGGTAATGATGCACTGATTGCCGAGTATATCACTTACAATTGGATAGCAATCAATAGCCATCGCTTCAAACAGCGAAGAAGAAACTCCTTCTGTCGTCGGCATGCTGATATAAAAATTATGCTGGTTCATTAATTTTGGAAGTGCTTCATTCGGGATACGGCCTGTAAATACTACTTTCGAACTAATTTTCAGTGTCCGTGCAAAGTGTTTTAGATGCACTAATTGCGGTCCATCACCAACAATTGTCAAAGTAAAATCAATTCCTTGCTGATGAATAATTTCAAAAGCTTTGATTATAGTGCTATGGCGATATTCTGGCAATAACGAGCGGGTTACAATGGCTTTGATGGTGGGGATTTCTTTGGTATTGGTTCTTTTGAAGCGTGCCACATCGACTCCTTTTGGGCAAACCATTACCTTAGTCATATCGACGTTTGCATTTTTCATCGAGTAGGTCATGGCAATGCCCCAAGCATGAATGAGCGTTGCTTTTTTGAAGGCATAGTGTTGAATCAATTTCTTAAACGGGATCAAAAGTGAATTCTCCGGCCATAAATCACTGATTCCTTGTTGCGCAATAGCAGAAGGCTTCACGCCGCATAAGGCAGCCAGAAAACCATAGCTGGTGGTTCGTTCCGCAATAACCATATCTGGCTTATACGTTTGGACAAGTTTATTGATATTGAACATGGCGCCACAATATTCAACAAGTCGTGAGATGCGATTAAAAAAACCGCTGCTTGGTGTTTTTAGTTCCCAGGTTACAATTTCGAAATCACCAAATTCCTTCAGTCCATTAATCCACGTTATGGCGTCGGCTCGATAGGTTTCTCCCAGAAATAGGATTCTTTTTTTAGATTTATTTTCCATTAATCTTCCACGTTTAAAGCACGATTAATAAATTCGTTGAGTGGTTTAAGCGCGAGTAGTTTTTGACTAATGACTTGGGCAAAATCGTTTTTAGTCAAATCGGAGTTACTAATTTTTTGAGTGGCCGTATAGCTTTTCAGCTTCAAGTATTCTAGGGCAGGATTGTCCTTTTCGTATCCTTTGGGTGGATTTTTTAGTGTTGAATTATCTTCTCTATTGAGATTGCCGTACGTTGATTTAAAAGAATCATCGTTGACAATTGCTTGTAAATCTTCATAAAAAAAGTTGATTTCTTTTCTTATTTTTTGAATTTGTTCTGGCATCGGACAGTACAATCCGCCGCCAACAAACGAAGCGTCTTTTTCGATATGAACATAATAACCAGGAGCTTCCGCATGTAGTGAGCCTGAACGCAGCCAAATACCCATGTGCGTTTTGTATGGAGACTTGTCTTTAGAAAATCGGATGTCGCGGTTGATTCTGAAGGTACAGTTCTTTACTTCAAGCATGGCTAAAGAAGCATCTTGAGGTTTCATGATTTCTAGCAAATCTCTAATCAGTTGATGGTAGTCCTCTTTATACGATTCGTAACGTTTCTTGTTGGCTAAAAACCAATCTCGGTTATTATTAGCTTTGAGATCTTCTAGAAAAAGTAACGTTTCTTTCGACAGCATTTTCGGATTATTGTAGTTGTTTTTTAAGATCTTCTTCGCTTAAGAAACCGATATGTTTCCATTTCAGTACGGCATTTTCATAAATTAAAATTACCGGAAGACCATCTAGTTTTAAGTCCGAAATTAAGGTTTTATTTTCGTCAGCGTTCAAACGAATGATGGTAATTTGATCTTTCAAATCAGTTTGCATTTTCGTAATGTATGGCTTCATTTTGATGCACGGCGCACACCAATCTGCATAAAAATTGATCAGTATTTTCGACTTTGATTTGAGCAATTCTTCGTATTCTTGCGAGCACATTCCGATAATTTTTTCGCTCGGTTTCGAAAGACCAGCTACGTTCCATTTCATGATACCGCCTTGTAAATCATATACTTTAGAAAACCCCATTTCAACTAATTTATCAGAAGCTTTCTTACTTCTTCCGCCGACCATACAATACACAAATACAGGTTGTTTTTTGTCTAGTGCGGCCACTTTATTTTCAAAATCATTTCCGTTCCAATTGATATTTTGCGCCTTGTCGATGTGCTGACTATTATACTCTTCAGGAGTTCGAACATCGATGATTTGCGCGTTCGGTAATGCTTTTATTTTCTCAGAAAATGTGGCAGGTGCGATATTTTCATAAGCATCATTTTTCTGCCCATTGCAGGACAGTATTAATAAGGA
>JBIKRP010000112.1:0-6355 GCA_044349145.1 Flavobacterium sp. | reverse complement strand
CTTCTTTAATCTCCGAAATAAATAGGATGGTATCGCCTTTTTGAACAAAATCACCTTCTTTGACATACCACTTTTCGATTCGCCCGGAAATTACAGTTTGTATGGTTTGTGGTCTTTGATTTGGCTTCAAAGTAGTTACTGATCCGTGACCCGATATATTTTGTGTCCATGGCAAGAATAATGCGATAAGAACAAACAATGAAACACTCACAATAATTCTATTTAAAATCTTGTAATGCGGTCTATTTGCAAGGTTTTGCACCGTAGAATATTTCTCTAGCGGCCCAATTTTTTGATCTGTACTTGATAAATTTAGCATAGCATTATTTTTTTATTTCAGCAATTATTTTCCCATTGTCTAGTGTTATTACTCGAGAGCAACTGCTTTTCCATCGTTCGTTTTTCGACGAAACAATTACGGTCCATTTGTTCTCGGGCGACAAGATAAAATCGATGATTTGATTGGCTACGTCTTCATCCATATTATCTGTCGGATTTTCGTAGAATAGGATTTTTGGTTTATGGATAATGCTTCTAGCCAATAGAATTTTTCTCGCATTTGAAGATGATAATTGTTTTCCTTCTGGGAAGATTTTGGTATCCAACCCATTTGGTAGTGCTTTTATTAAAGTCCCAAGCTGAACTGCATCAATCGCCCATTTTAATTGTTCCTCGCTTACCATAGGATCATTAAAAGTAATGTTCTCTTTGATTGTTCCTTCGAATGGCGTTTCTCCGTTTAATATAGTTCCTATTTGAGAGCGATATTGTTGTAAATTGATTTTTCGGAAAGTATCATCATTTATAAAGAAAACACCAGATGTTGGCTGCAGTAAGCCGGACAAGACACGGATTAACGTTGTCTTTCCGGAGCCATTTTCACCGTCAATAAAGATCCTTTCCCCTTGCGCTATTTTGAGTGTTACGGATTTAATCACATCCGTCTTCGACTCGGGAAAGCGGAATTTTAGATTTTCTGTTTCTAATTGAATATTGGTAAAACAGTATTCATTTTTAACTATGATTTCTTCTTCTAAATCCATGTCGGTAATACCGCCAATTTTTTCAACAGACGTCAATACGTCATATAGTGTTTCCAGTCCAAGGATTATTTTTTCAACGGAATTAATCACTAATAAGATGATGATTTCAGCGGCGACAAACTGACCAATATTCATCTGTTGACTTATAACCAAATAGCCTCCAATCGACAAAAGACTCGCAGTAATAATCATCTTGAAGACTATAAGTTGCGAAAATTGTCTTTGAATAATCTTAAAATGTTTTTCGCGATAACTCAAATAGTCTTTAACCAAATCGTTGTTTTTTTCTAAAGCAAAATCATAATTAATTCCTTTTCTAAAGCTGAAATTGTTCCGTGCCATTTCTTGCAGCCAATTGGCTACTTTGTATTTAAAGTGGGATTCTTTCATACTCGTTTGTAAACCAGACGTATAAGAGAATTTAAAAATAATATACAGTAGGACAATTAAAAGAATTCCAAACAAAATAAAATAAGGATGATATAAGGAAAGCAAAATAATCCCAAAAACAATCTGCAGTAAAGCGGCAGAGAAATCAATTAGAAGTTTGGAAGTTCCTTTTTGAATGGAAATGGTATCAAAAAAACGACTTGCGAGTTCTGGAGGATAAACATTATAGATCGACTCGAATTTTATTTTTGGAAAGCGCGAAGCAAAATCGAAGGAGGAACGAACAAATATTTTTTGTTGTAAATTTTCAGTAATGCGCAACTGCATGAGCGATAGAATTCCAACCAATGCGACACCAATTACAACAAGAATAATCAGTACAATCCAAGAGGCGCTGATTCTTCCGGCTTGTATAAAGTTGATAATGGCTTGAATTCCAAGAGGCAAAGACAAGCTAATCAATCCGGCGAAAATCGCATAAAAGAAAAGCTGCATGACGTCTTTTTTGTCTAAGCCAAGTAAATTATAGTATCTTTTGAGTGGAGTCATACGTTTATTTTCTTAAAACATTTTGAACTAAATTGATATAAAAGTCTGAAGGAGAAATAGTGTCACAACAATCAGTGATGGTGTCGAGATGCTGTTGCAAAAAATGCTGGTGAAGACTTCCTTCCACAATTGTCGAGGCAAGGCTTTTTGCAAATGGATAATCTGGATTCACTTCATTGATATAAGAAACTAAGCGGTTGATAATTCTTTTATAAATCAAGAAAAAACCTTCTTTGTTTTCTTCGTCGACTTCTTTTGTTTGAAGGTTTTTCGTAAATTCTGTGATAATGATTCTGTTTAATGTAGCTTCATTGATGTGCACTGTTTCTTGATCGTCTTGAATTTTTTCTGTAATGATTACAATGGCTCTTTTCAGTTTGTCTTCCACATTGACAATATTGGATGTAGTAAAAACCAATCGATACTCCATCCAACTCCAATACCAAGAGGACAAGTACAACATGAGTTTGTGTTTGTTTTCGAAATAGCGATACAAAGAACTTTCGTTCGAGCCTATTCGATCTCCTAGTTTTTTGAAAGTAAAGTTTTCAAATCCAATTTCTTCGATCATAACAATGCTATGTTCGATAATCTTCTTTCCTAAAGCGGATGTTTCAGGGTCTTTGACGTAGATTTTTGGATTAACTTGAATTTTAAAGTTACTTAATAAAGTTTGCATGCTTGTTGTTTTTTTTTGCAAATATAATAGTAATACTATTGCAAAAGCAATTTTAACTTTTATTTATGGTATGAATAGTATTATATGTCGGCATTGACAGTGTCGATAAGTAACCAAGATCTCCTCAATATAACTAGTAATATTAAAAATGACATTATTAGAAACCAAACTTTGCCTCCTAATTTTTATTTTTACTTGTAGATATTGGTTTTGGTTTGACAGTTTTCATTTGAATGACGTCAACTAAGAAAGCAAAAGCCATGGAGAAGTAGATGTATCCTTTTGGAATTTCAAAGTGAAATCCTTCTGCTACTAATGTAACACCGATCATCATCAAAAAGCATAGTGCTAGAATTTTAAAGGATGGATGCTTCGAGATAAATTCGCTAATCGGTTTGGAAGCGAAAATCATGATGATTACGGTTACAATAACCGCTGTATACATAATCCAAAGCTCTTGAACCATGCCAACCGCAGTAATTATTGAATCGATAGAAAAGACTAAGTCTAATATAATAACTTCGCCTAAGAGTTTATTAAAACTGCCTTTTTTAGGAAGTTGAGATGCTGCCGAATCAGCTACTTCCGTTTTATGATAAATTTCTTTGGTGCTTTTATACATGAGAAAAAGTCCACCCATAATAAGTATCAGTCCTTTTCCGGTAAAGTCAGTATCAAAAATAGAAAACAAGGTTTGGTCTAGCTTAAGTATCCATGAAATTAAGGCAAGCAAGCACAAACGCATAATCATCGCCAATCCGATTCCCCAGTAACGTAGTTTTGCCCGCTGATTTTCTGGCAATTTGTCCGCCAGAATAGAGATGAAAATAATATTATCAATTCCTAAAATTACTTCTAGAGCTATAAGAGAAAGTAATGGTATAAGTAGATCAAGCATCTTTTATAAATTTATGGAAAAACCAAAGTTTAAGTTATTAATTTCTTTTGAATCGTATTTTATTTTGTTGTTTTTCAAATCCAGGTATTGAAGATGGTCTAATCCTACTAGTTCTTTTGGAATGATCTTGAAGTTGTTGCTATTCAAAAATAAAGATTCCAAACTGCTCAATTTGAACATGTTTTTTGGTAGTTTGTCAAGATTATCATTTTCTAAATGCAAAATGGACAAGTGAGGCAAGAGCGAAAGTATTTCTATGTTTTCAGATAGTTCCATGTTTTTTTCATCATTCAAATAAAGCTCCTTGAGGTTTGACAATTGGCTAAAAGTCTTTGGCAATACCTTGAAGTCATTGCCACTTAAGTCGAGTGTTTTCAGGTTTTTTAAGCTGCCAATTTCGGCAGGAATCTCTTTCAAATGGTCATTTCGAAAACTTAAGAACTCTAAATTTATAAATTTAGACCAGGTCTCTTTTGGAATTGATAAGTTTTGGTTGCTTAAGTTCAACCGATATACTTTTTCTGGGTTTTTTAAGGCTTCTTCAAGACTAGAGAATTCTTTATTAACGTAAGTGGAATCGGCGACTGTTTGGCTAAATCCTTTGATGGAAATCACAAGCAGCAGGATGAAAAGAGTTATAGTTTTTGACTTCATAATACAAAGTTTAGTAGCAATTGGCTTGTTATGTTTATCGAACGAATGATTCTGTCATCGCTTGGTTGTTTGTTATTTCAATTTCGAAACGCTAAAAAAATAGTAGTGAAACTTTTCATTTAGGAAATGTATTTATTGAAATCTATTTTTTTGAATTCAAGTCAAAATTAAAGTTGGTGTTGATAATAAAACCATTATTGTTTTGAAATACATTGCGATTAGACACTTCTCGACCCAATTGAAGCGTTTGATTTAAATATCCAGCTTCAATTCTAACGGTGTTGTTCAACTTATAGCCAAGTAAGAGTCCAAATCGGTTTTGATCGAATATATTTTCATTTACATTGCCGCCGAAACCGAGGAAAATTTCATCGTACATCGCCAAATAGGGCGTCTTGTTTTCGATAGATTTTCCTTTCAATGGAATCTGAAGTCGCATCATATACCTTAATCTGTGGAGCAATGGAAACTCATCTTCGGTCGACAAGTTAGCATTGGAGTACCTGCCAACCCATCTTTGTTCCAACATAAAGCGATGCGATAAATCGACGATCGAGACTTTATCGGTAATTGTCATTGCTTGAAAACTTCTGTGCTCGGTAAAATCTTTGCCATAGCTATTGATAGGAATGTCTCCATAGGGATGCGTTTCTATCCAAGCGTAACCCAAGCGAAGTTGAACTTTTGCATTTAGTTGATAATTTACGCCCAAACGAAGCAATCCTTGCTGTGGATCAGTAATGAAATTGCTTCTACGCAATTGATATTCGGTATGTAAACTGAACTTTTTATCTAATTTGAATGTTCCAAAGTAATTGTACCAACCAATGGTATTCCGGTCATTTATTCTTGTGTTTTGACCAAACAAAGTCAAGGTCGTTATGCCAAAAAACAAAATTAGTATTGCTTTAGATTTCATTTGAATATAAATATTGGGTTGAGCCAAATTGACGCAAACCAGTTAAAACTATTTTGTTGGAGAAAAAGGCAATGCCGATTTGTGAACAATAATTCGAAGTTTGCCGTCCTTTCCTTTTTTGAATACCCATGTTTTATCGACCATTACTTCTTTACCATTTTTATCGGTTAACCAAACATTCCCCATCGTGATGGCTACAGAGCCATATATTTGAATGCCTTCATTATTTTTCCCCGCATTATCATAACGTGCTTTTACCCATGGTGTAAGTGCAAAACCTTTATCGTTCGGGTAATCCTTGTCGCCTCCTATGAAATAAGCCAAAGCTCCTTTTTTATCGTTTCTAAAAGTTTGATCACCGTAGGCTAAGGTAGGTTTAAAAAACACCTTTCCATTATCATAATTGTAGGCATCCGAAAGAACTTTTTCTGCAAAAACTTTGTAATCACCACCTTCTTCTTTAAGCTTTCCAATTTGCACAAGTGCATCACACCAAGCTTGTTGGGCTGCATTTACTTCGTCAAAGGTAATAATATCTTGTGCGCCTTCTTCAACATAAACCAATCCTAAGTCATTGATTACTTTTTGAACTTTTTCGTTAGTTTGGCCAAGGTGTTTTTGTACTTCACCTGTTGCTGTTTCTTTAATTTGATTGCAGCTAGTTAACGCGGTACCCAGTACAATCGTCCCAAAATAAAGGAATGTTTTCATCATTTTATGATTTAAATGGTGCCTACTTTTTAAACAGTGTTCAGCAAGTCTGTTTTTATTGATACAAAAATATGCAAATTTGATAGGAATACTATTAAAAAGGAAAGTTTAACTTTTATTTATTATTTCTTCCAACAAAAACTAAATGAGATTTGTCATGTTTTGCAATGAATTTCTTACTTAAATTTGACCAAAATTCTTAAGGTATGAGCAAATATGTCACAGCGAATGAAGCTGTAAAAGTTGTAAAATCAGGAGATCGTGTCTATCTTCAGGCTGCCGCCGCGGCACCTACTATTTTAGCAAATGCTCTAACAGAGCGCGCCGCAGAACTGCGAAACGTTGAAGTTTGTCATTTGCATATCGAAGGTGAAGCGCGATACGCCAATCCAGAATTAGCAGACAGTTTTCATGTGAATTCTTTTTTTATTGGTGCCAATGTGCGTCACACTTTAAAGGCGGGAAATGGTTCTTATACACCCGTTTTTTTGAGTGAACTCCCACATTTGTTT
>JBIKRP010000005.1:0-21657 GCA_044349145.1 Flavobacterium sp. | reverse complement strand
TAGATAAAGTGATGGTGAAATCCTTGAGGGATTAAATAGTTGATGGTTGTTGGTTGATGGTTGATAGAAAGCGCCATCAACCAACAACTATCAACCAACAACTAAAATTATGACAGAGGGTAACTTTGTAGACTACGTAAAAATATATGTTTCTTCCGGAAAAGGAGGGAAAGGATCGACGCATTTGCATCGCGAGAAATTTATTGAAAAAGGTGGTCCAGATGGTGGTGATGGCGGACGTGGTGGTCACGTATATTTGGTGGGTAATAAGAGTTTGTGGACGTTGTTTCATCTCAAATTTGCCCGACATGTAAAAGCAGGTCACGGTGGCGATGGCGGCGGCGACCGAAGCACAGGTGCTGATGGCGACGATAAATTTATTGAAGTGCCATTGGGAACTGTAGTAAGAGACAAAGAAACCAATGAAATCCTTTTCGAGATTACCGAAGATGGCGAAAAACGAATTGTAGCCCAAGGCGGAAAAGGTGGATTAGGCAACTGGCATTTTAGAAGTTCAACCAATCAAACGCCTCGATATTCTCAGCCTGGTTTACCTGCGCAAGAGGTTGATATGATTTTAGAGTTGAAAGTACTAGCCGATGTTGGTTTGGTCGGTTTTCCAAATGCTGGAAAATCGACGTTATTGTCGGTATTGACATCAGCGAAACCAAAAATTGCTGATTATCCTTTTACGACTTTGAAACCGAATTTGGGGATTGTGGCGTATCGCGACTACCAATCGTTTGTGATTGCCGATATTCCCGGAATTATTGAAGGCGCAGCGGAAGGGAAAGGTTTGGGACATTATTTTTTACGCCATATAGAGCGAAATTCAACGTTGTTGTTTTTGGTTCCTGTAGATACGCCGGACATCAAAGCGGAGTATGATATTTTGGTGAATGAGTTGACGAAATACAATCCGGAAATGTTAGATAAGGAACGGATGTTGGTGATTTCCAAATGCGACATGCTGGATGATGAACTCAAAGCGGAACTCAAAATTCAGTTGGATAAAGACTTTAAGAATATTCCTTACCTATTTATTTCCTCAGTGGCACAACAAGGTTTGGTGGAATTGAAGGATAAGTTGTGGAGTATGCTGAATGATTAGCAAGTTTAAGTTTTTTTTCTCAATGCCATTTGATAAATTAGTATGCTTGAATTCAAAACCTCTATTTTTCTAAAAATTCTTTCTTCGTTATTCTTTTTAGGTTCGGGAATTATCTGGAAAAAAATATTGATGGGCGAAAGAAAGAATTATCATTTTATTTTCTTTCGAGTTATTGCCAGCTTATTTTTTATTTCTGCAATAGCAGTACTAGTAAATTTTTTTCAAATTGATTTTTTTAAGCCATTAGACACTACTATAATTGGTATAAAGGATTGGATAATTTGCATCTCAATATGTTTGTTTAGTTTTTGGGGACTTTATTTTTATACGAATGCACTACAAGTAGGAAGGTATAGTATTGCAGCACCACTAGTTGTGATTTCTTCAGCATTTTCATTTTTAACATCCTTGATTGTTTATGATGAAACATTAAGTAATTCTAAATATAGTGCTTTGGCTCTTATTACAATAGGATTATTAGTGCATCAGAAGGAGAAATTGAGGCAGTTTCAAATGTCTAAGGAAGTTGTTCTAGTGTTGTTATTTAGTCTCTTTTGGGGGATTTCTTTTGTGTTTTATCTTATTCCAATAAAAAAATTCGGTATACTTTCCTTTAGTATTATTTTAGAAATATGTGTTTTGATTTCTTGCGTTGGGTTGCTTTTTTTTAAGGAAAAAAGACTATATCCTCCAAAAATAGATTGGCAAAGTTCCTTGTTTTGTTTGCTTATGGGCTTTCTCGTTGCAGGTGGCACTTTGTTAAGTAATTTTACACTGACCCAATTTCCAGTGAGTTTGAATATTCTGATCGGACTGCTATTTGAACTTATCACAGTAGCAGTTGGACTTTACTTTTTTAAAGAAAAATTGCATCCCAAAGACTATGTTTTAATTGGCTTTGCAAGTGTTGGTGGGTTTTTATTGTTGTTGTAATTTTTTTAAAGAATAGTACTTACTTAAACCCGTTGAGTGTAATTCGTTTTTTATATTTTGCAACCACCTAGATGCATTATTTATTCTCAAATTGAGTCCTAAACCAAAGCGAGTTTTGATATTTTTTGCTTCTATTGTGACATTATTTACTAGAGGAATCTCTTTGATTTTAACGCAGACTAAAATTAAGCAATTGACTTATTGATGTAGGAGCAGCAATTATCCTTAAATTTTAAAAAATCATTTTTGAACTTGTCAGAAATATGTAGGTTTCCCGCAAAATGAGGCATGAAAAACACATCAAAACAATCTGTTTTCATATGAAAAAACTTAATAGATTGTCTACTATTAATTTGAGTTGAGGTCTCCTGAATAAGTTTCATTTCTCTTTTATTTTGATTCATGAGTTCTGTGAAAACACTTTTAGCTTGTGTTCCCATTAAAATAATAGATTTTGGTTTCACGAAGTCAATTTCACGAAAAATGTCTTTACTACACAAACAAGAATTAGATTTTATTGCTTTATCTGAAGAAAAGGCACATTTAATAATATCGGTAAAATAGAGATCTTCTAAGAAGTCAGTCTTGCCAGATATTTTTTTAAATAAATCAACATATTTATGATGTGTTCTATGTTTATTGATGTATTGCTCTTCATTTAAATGAAAAGAATGCATGTCAAATACAGTATTTATTTTTTGATCTTCCGCTCCTTTTCCTGCATCTTGAGCGATAATCATTATTTTTTTATTACTAAAATTATTAATCCAAAAAGGCAAATCTTGTCTATATCTCGTTGCAATGCAATCAGTACATTTATCTAGAGTTGCTTCATTGGCTAAGTTATATGTTTCAATTTTGCTAGAATTAATACTTACACCTTCTTCTTTTTCGTCTAAAACATTCAAAACTTTATTTCCAAAATATTTTATAAGGTAATTGATGAACGCTATGTTATCCATGCTGCTTTTGATTTTTAAAACACTTTTTTAAAGACCCAAAAATAAAATAGAGCTAATGCAATAATGCCGATTATTAAGCCAACTACACCTATCGATTTTATTAATTTGACACCATAATTATCTAATTCAATATTAATCTTTGAATTGTTTTCCTCTGCTAGGTCTTTTCTCTTTATTCGATTTTTTCGTAATGTAAATTTCATTGATTTTTGATATTAGATTAATTGGTAAAAAACTTTTACAAGTGTTTCGAGGATAGTAAATCACAATATTCTGTATTAACCAATTTAGAACAGGCAATATTATATAATAGGAGGGCTAAACAAACAGCGAAAAGATAACAGTTAAGTAAGAACTTCCCTTACTTGCCAAAAATGGAATTAATAATTGTTCTTCCAATTTTACGTTCAATCCCTCCTTTTGTTGTCGGAATACCTGTTTTTCTTGCAATACTATTTTTAAGGCCACTAATACCAACGAGTCTATTCAATGAAAATGAGATGCCGTATTTTCCTTTAAATCCAAACATCTTTAATTTATTTTTTTGGTTGATAATTCATTAAAACGTTTTTTTAATTCATCTTTTATGGTGTCACTAAAATCAGAAATTGAGCTAATCAATACAGGTTTATCCGAATATTCAAATAGCACAGATTCTTTTTTTAATCTAATAAAAATGATGGTTCTAGATCTTGAACTAGGATATTTACAAGCAATGGTTAAGAAATTTGGGGTATAATTAAATTGAATTACATCTTTGTATTCTTTTTCAAAATAATCATGAATAGTTTTTAAATCTGGTAAAAAGGTATTAATGTTTTTACCGCCTTTTATCATTTGTTCAAAACCTTGCCAACCCTCAAATCTTATTTTTTCTCCTTTTTTAGTTTGCTTTGGAATGCTATCTAAACTCACACTTGTAACCGAACTTGCACCTAGAATCCTAGATATTTCCTCTCCAAAGTCTAAATTGTTTGGAACTATTTCGCTTAAATAATTCAACAATAGTGAGATCTGAAAGGCTCTTGATGACAAATAGGGGTCGTTTTGACAAATCCTAAAAAGTACTATTTCCCATTCTTCATCAAATTCTGTTGTGTCTTTTAGCGCAATAGATTGAGATTCTGATAATTCGTTCAATCTCATTTTTTTAGCAGTTTTGTCTGTCCAAGATTTATAATCTGGCTCTTCAATAAGTGCTTGGTAAATTTTAGGATAAGCAATTTGTATGCACACTAATCCAAAATTAACGACCAATTCGTAAACTTCCTTTTCAGTTTCATCTTTTTGTTCACCAATAATTTGTAATAATGATATTGTATTGATTAATCTTTTTAGCGATCGAGGGTTTGTCCCAACTGAAAGCATGGCAAAATCGGTTAATCGATCCTTCATAGACTCATTGTCGGCAAACTTTTCGTCGATATAGCCTATAGCTTCTAAGGATTCAATTAGAAAATGATTTACATCATACATCGCAACCGGCATAGAAAAGGGAAGTTGAATAATTTTATCAAAGAACGATCTAAATTCTCTTTCATTTTTCTCTGTCAATGGACCAAACTTGGGAACCAATCCTTTAACTACAACTTCATAATCTATAGCTAATACAAAAATACAGTTGTCGACTTCAAAAATATTTTTGATTAGTTCTAAAATCTCTACCGCTACAGGAGGGTCAATTCTATCTAGGTCATCAATAAAGAAAACAAATCCTCTATTGTTATTCCCTTGTTTCTTATCTAATTCTAAACAAGTATTGATAGCTTCTTGCAAGGAGTTTTTGAAATTTAGCAAATCAACGGTGTCTTCCCCATTTCCGATAACGGAATCAATGATGTCGCCTTCTAAACCTATTTGAGAAACTGCCGCTTTAGCTCCTGCCTTGGCAATTTTACCAAATAAGCTTGAAACTTTATTTAATACAGCTTGTGATTGCGACTCATGCTTGCGCTTTATAATTTTAGAGATTTCATTGGTTAATCCACCAATAATTGCCATCAGCGTTTCCTCTCTGGTTTTCATTATAGAATACTGCCAAGTATTTATCCAGATACCATAATAAGGTAATTTATCATCCAATTCCTTATTTAAACCTGTTTCGCAAATTTCATGTTTAATTTGGTTTAGCATTGATGTTTTTCCGCTTCCCCATTCTCCTTGAACTGCGATTGTTGTAGGCATATTGCATGTTTCTATAAACTTAATCAAAGCTCTCATGTAATCATCTACTCCTAATAAATCGGGAGCGCCTGCTTTTCTTGGTTTGTCAATTATATTGGATTTTTTCATTTTTCAAGTATTATTTAGTTGCTAAATAAACTGCTATTAGACTTATAATTATTGCTAATGCAATGCCTAAAAACAAATAATTGGTTTTTTTGAAATTATTAATTTCTTTAAGAAGTTGATCATTTAGAATATATAATTGATAGCTTCCTGTTTTAAAAGGCTCAGTTTTAGGTTCTGCAGCATTAACTATTATTCCATATTGTTTTACATGGTCAATTAAATTTTGCAGATCATTTTCTCCAGTCAAAGTATCCGAAGTTTCCCAACTTTTACTCACCAAAACTTCTATGCCATCACTCGTAATAAAAGTCTCCTCGTTTTCAGTAAAGTGAGAAGCGTTGATGTCTAACCCGTTTTCAATCGCTTCATTTTTTATGGAACCTGGTTGAACAACGCCATATTTTCTATTGGGGTTATAGGGCGCAAATAATGATTTGTAATTTTTTGGAGCAGACGGATTTATAGTATCTGGCAACATCTCCTTAAGTTCTTCGAAAGATAAATTAGGATACACTGTTAAGATGGCATCTACAATTCCGAGAGCAGTCCTGTTCATGTGCTTCCCAACAACCAATATGATTCCTTTTTGAACTTCTTGTTTATTACGCTCTAAAAAAAAGATGTATTTCATTTGTAAAAGTTATTTTTTTATTCTCATAATATTTTCCTTGATTCGATCAATTTGTTGTTTTTTTGAATCGATGCTTTTATCCATAGAATTCATCCAGCTTAGTTTTGATTGCCTGTGACTCCTTTTAGCGTTCGCGTCTTTTGTGTTTTTAATCAAATTTGACCAATACTCTGATTTTTGTTTCTTTGTTTTCTTCAGATTTTCTAACTCTTTTCTATATCCTTCTATTTGTATTTTATAGCGAGTTATTTGATCTTTATCATTTTGAGTTAATGCCATAATAATATTGTATAAAAAAAGCATTTGCTTTGGGCAAATGCTTAAAATTAATTATTTCTTGAATTATAAATAAGAGGTGATTTCAGATAAAACCACTTTTTCTGCATCTTCTGATTCTAAAACCTTATTCGCCTCAGCAATAGTCATTCCGTCGTATTTTGCCCCAGTTTGAAGATTTTTCCCATTTTTTCTGTAGATTACTTGGCATGGTATTCCAAAACATTCCAGGAAACGTTTTTCTAACGTACCCACTTGTAAATTTCCATTAATTGACAAATCATCTACTTTGATTGGTGAATATTCGCCATTAACTAAAGTATTACACTTAGCTATAGTATAATCATTACTCAATCTGGTTCCTTCTTTATTTACTAAAGTTGGAACTAAGTATGGGAACTTTTTACAAAATTCCGCCTGAAATGTTTTTAATTTTATTTTTCCGCTAATTTTAATGTCTGACATATCCTTTATAATTAATAGTTTGCGCTAAACTAAAAATTATCATAATAAGATCGTGGTTCAACTTGGTTCAAGTTTGAGACGAATAAGATTTCTTATTCAAAGTATATTTCACTGCCTTTTTGTATTTTATACTTAACTTTTAGCTCTGCAGAAGGAATTTTTTGATAGACATTTAGGTCATCAATATTTTGAATAATCTCCTCATTATAGATTTCCAATTGTTTGTTTAAGTTTAATAAGATACCATCATTAAAATCATTTTTTTCTTTGTCAATCTCCAGTTTCAATTGAAAAATATTTGATTTTAAATCTGATAGTATGTCAAAGTAATTCTCAAATAAGGCAAAGTCATTTTTGTAAACTTCTTGATCTGAATTCCAAAAAGATTTTAAATCTTCTACTTGAAAATCAAGTTGTTCAGAACAATTTAAACCATCCATTTTGTTTAAAATTAGAATTTTAACTATTTGATTGCTTTCTAATTTTAATCTTTTGTATTGTGTAAAAGTATCTTCAAAATTGACTTTGCTTTTAATATCTTCAGGCAACAAATTGATACTCCAGACGCTTTTGCCTTTTTGTATCAATTCGGTTTGTTTTAGATTAAATTCATCTTCAAACAAATTTATTATTGCGATAGAATTCATTACATATCTCAAACTATCTAACTTTGTGTCGTTATATGTTTCTTTGAATTTATAATAATCTGTTTTATAATCAAACAGAGCGCCAGATGAGATTAATAGTTTGCCTCCAGACCAAACACCTTTAGCAAGCGTCTTTCCCATGTTTAGCGCGCCTTTACCTACTGATAGAGCATTAGAGTTGTCTATTTTATGAATATTATCTTTATCTTCCTTAAACGCTGCAGTAATATCTAATATCTTAAACATTTTTAAGTGTAATTCATCAAAGGCTTCGTCTGAACTAATTAAATAATTACTAAGTTCCTCGTCGCTTTTTAGGTTTGTTGGAAGGAACTCGGCTATTTTTTCATCAATAATGATTTGCTTATTGAGCTTATTGATTTCCTCACTATTCATATTTGAAATATATTCATTTGCACCATTTTTATAAAATTTGGCGCAACTTAACAGAAACATGAAAAGTAAAAAAGAGATACTAATTAAGGTCTTTTTCATTATTTTGGAATATTATATAGAGTTCATTATCAAACAAATAAGTTAAAAAGTAAATGCAACAGTATAAATTTTAAGAAGAAAGCACAACTTAGTTCATCTTTACACTACTGGACGATAATGCAATAAACCATTTGCTTCAAAATAGGGAAGTGATTTTTGAAGTGGTTTTTCAAAAAGAAAATGAGGAATGTTTAAAAATTCTTCTTTAAAAAGAGATTTAAGTATCAAATGATACTTAAGATTAATATTGGAGTAGCAAAACACTTCTGCTACACAATGGAAAACAACTTTTCTCCTATAAACATCCAGCGAATCGTAGATATGTCGGCAATAGTCCAAGAGCTCTGTAATATAATCTTCATTACTGTTTTTTTGATTTCCTAGCAATTGATTAAACCAAATTTTATAAGCACGATATCTAATATTTGGGAATAAATAGATGCTATCTAAATCAGAAGAAGGAATTGGAGTTTCTTGGTATATTTTTTTTCCGATTCCAAATGCCTCTTCTTGTTTTCCGATCAAAAAATAATATCTAAACAAAACGGATTGTGAAAACACATAATCTTGAAGATCCTCAACTGAATTTACTTTTTTAAAGTTATTACAATACAGTTTATAGGCATAGTCATAATTTTTTATTCTAAAAGCGGGGTCAAAAGCATCTTCTAAAACAAATTCTTTTACAAATTTATGGGTGTTGTATTTAGCAAAAAAAAGTTCTGGTTTTTCAATTTTTAACAAACTATCATAAACATCTAACGCAACTTTAACTTTGAATTTGTAATCCATTTCCATGATACTTTCAAAAAATAGAGTTAAAGATTTTGTTTCGCCAGATTGTATACAATGGTATATCAAGGTATTGGTAATAGCTTCTTGTCGATTAATGGCGTAGTTATAATTTTTAACTTCTATTTTTTCAACAAAATCTAACCATGATGCAAAGCCAATATAATTGGCTAGGACATCTAATGTATTTTGATAAGGTATAATACCATTAAAATTGACAAGCAATCGGTATAATGTTGTCACTGATACATTGCCATAACCTTCCTTAGAGAGAATCTCACTAAACTTAAAACAATCAGGTTTGCTAGATATTGGAAAACACAATTTTAAGGCTATCTGCCTTTTTAGTTCAGATAAGGTATAGGTGTTTAAAGCTTTTCTTGAGTCATTCATACAGAAAATAATAATCAAATTTAATGGTTTTGATTAAACTTAGTCTATCTGTTTAGCGCTTTTTTCAAAGTTGAACTAAGTTGAACTAAAAGTCAAAGCTGCTATTTTTTAAGTTTGTCCAGGTTTCAAATTAAACAAATGGATTCTGTTTTATTTGAAGTAAATAAATTTTAGAATCTGCAAAAAAAATAAAGTGATGAAAGAAGACGAAATTAAAGAATTAGCAAAAGATATTGTTGAGGCAATTGTTGATTTAAGTTTAGGTAAAGAACCTAATATTATATCTGCAAAAACTTTTAAAAGTGTAGCTAAACACCCAAAATTTGAAGAGATGAAAAGTCTTTATATTGAATTCCTAACCAGTTTCAATATAAACGCAGATTCTTCTAGTGAATTAATGGGGCTTATGGATTTTAGAATAAAAATGGTCGAATTATTTAATGTTGAAAAAAAGCTAGAATAATCTAGCTTTTTTTATCACTTAAAAAAAACTAATCAAAATTATAAGTTAAAGAACTCAAGTTAAAAAATGGAAGTATTCCAAGAGAAGTTCATTCAAATCATTATTCCTGTTTTTGAGGACACAATCGAGGATAGAAAGAGATTTTATCAAAAAAATGCTAGACCGAAAAAAGAAGCAATAGATAACATCATTAGTTCTTCCAGCAACAGCGCTGCGTTTAATGAAATAATTGATTCTTTTCAAGGACCTGCGGGTTTGTTAAGTATTATTCCGTCATTAAAAAAATCCTTAGAAAATCAAATTATCATGATTTATGACATTGGAGTAGCAAACGGCAAGGAGGATCTAATGACAAAAGAAATGATTTTGTCTCTCGCAATGCAATCAAGTGCCGGAAGTGCCGGAATTAATGCTTTAGCTAAACAAGGTCAAAAAGTAATAGTTAAAAAAGCTAGTGTAAAAATATTTCAAAAAATCGCAAAAGCACTTGGTGTTAAATTATCGGCTGGGATTTTAAAATCAGCAGTTGCAAAATTTGTTCCTGTTCTAGGAGGAGTCGCAATTGCTATTTGGGTAAAATATACTACGACAGAAATGGGTGAAACCTCCGCTATGACTTTGGGTGAAGATCACGATATTGAAGAAACCGAAGATTTTGAAACTGCCGAAGAAGATCTGGAAGAATTATTAGAAGTAACGGAAAATAAAGTACTCGTCTTATTAAATTTGATGAAGGCAGACGGGAATTCTAATGAAAAGGAAAAAGAATATATCAAACAGATCATTGAAAACTTTGATTTTGGTTTTTACACTAAATCAAAGTTTCGACTTGATTTAGAATTAAGTTCACCAAGTGAGGTAGATTTTAATGTATTGAAAAAAGCAAATAAATCAGAAAAAGATGGTTTGTTAATAGACATGTTAACGCTTGCTAAGCGTGATGGGTCGGTACATGAAAAAGAGTTGGATTACATTATGTTTGTCTGCAAGCAGGTAGGTTTGGATAGTAATTTTGCGGCTAACGAACTTGCTTAGTTGGCTATAAAAAGTAAAAAATATTGATATGAAAATGATAATAAAATTTGTGCTCCTACTAATTATTTTAGGAGCAGCTTATGTTGGTTTAGCTAAATTAAACGTTGTGCCATCTTTAGGAGATTTTGGTAAAAAAGTGGAAAGAAAAGAACTAACCATAGACCAATCGGCAGTGTTACTTGATAATGTGAGTTCTTTATCTCAATTATTTACTTCTACCTATTATGCCGAATTACCAGTACAAGAAATAAAAAAGGAAGATGCTTACTTTGGATTGTCAAAAAAAGAAGCTAAGCTAATAATTATAGCTAAAGGAACTTGTTATGCAGGAACTGACTTAGCTAAATTAAGCAAGGAAGACATTGAAATAAAAGACTCCGCAACCTGCACTATTAAATTACCAAAAGCAACTGTTCTAGATTGTGTAATTAATCCGCAGGATTTTTCTATCTATAGTGAGACTGGAAATTGGGCAGCATTAGAAGTGCAAAAACTAAAAGATAAAGCCAAAATAAAGATTACTGATTTAGCAATAAAGTCTGAAATATTAAAAAAATCAAATGATAGATCAGTTCAGTTATTTAAAGATTTTGCAAAATCTATGGGCTACAAAAATGTGACTGTTGAGCTAAAAGAATAATCATGAAAAAGAATTTTAAATTATTATTGTTAGTTACTTCTGTACTTTTAGTTAGTTGTAACAATGTGTCTGATAATCTTCCTGAAAATAAAATTAACGGAAGTAAAGTTGTGCAACAAATGAAGAATTTATCTTCATTAGGTACTGTTGAATATAGTTTTTCGAAAATAATTGCAACATCAGACGATCAATGGTTTTCTGTAGGCGATCGAAAGATATTAATGACTTGCAAGGCCTATCTCAAGGCGGGCGTTGATTTCGGAAAAATCACGGTGCCTTTTATAGACACAGACAAAAAAGCCATTGAAGTTGTTTTGCCTAAAGGGGAAATAATCATGCTAAATATTCCTGCCGAGGACATTAAAATAGTTAATCAAACTACCAGTCTTTTAAGGTCTAAATTTTCAAATGCTGAAATTCAAGACATTCAAGTATTAGCGGAGAAAGACATTAGAAAAAAAGTAAATGAATTTAAAATTACAGAGAAGGCAGAAACTAATGCTAGAATATTTTTAGATAAATGGATTCGCTCTTTTGGGTTTACTTCTGTAAAAATTAGCACGATATAGTATGTTTTGACGTTTAGATTAAAGTACTTTGGTTTGATAGTTAAGTCCTTCTTTTTTTTTATTTTACTTTGAAATCAATCCTTGCATGAAAAAAATACTATTTGGTGTTGTACTACTTAGCGGCTTGAGTTACGGGCAAAGTGTCAAACAAAACAATCGCTATGGGACTTCTGTCGTTTTTGAAGATGGTTTGGTCTTAAAATCAAAAGACCGTTATGGACCATCATTATATTTTATAGATGGACAAACCATTCGAAGCAAAAACCGCTATGGCGCTGCTTTGTTTTATTTAGATGGGAACACTGTACGATCCAAAGACAGATATGGACAAGCCTTATTTTATTTTGATGGGCAAACGATTCGAAACAAAGACCGCTATGGCAAAGCGCTATATTTCGTTGATGGTCAATCCCTAAAATACAAAGACCGCTACGGCAAAGCGGCCTATTACTTCGAAGGAATTCCGGAAAAATGGGTTATCGTTTGTTTGATTCGGTGATTACTAATTAATTATTTTTTTTCCACGACAATCCAAACAGTTCGGCTGTGTCTTGGATAAGTATTGATTTTGGTAACAAGCATCTCAAATTGAGGTGCTTTTTTTTATTGGATAAATTTTCTATTTTTCAAGTTTGCGATAGGGATAGGAATGGCATCCTTTTGCCGCGGCGTTCGGCGCAAAAGATATAATGGATAGCCCGGCCATTCGCCCAGAAATTAATTAACAATTAATAATGAATAATTAATAATTAGGGTATCTCGGTTTCGGGTGCATTATTCATTATTAACTATTAATTATTAATTGAGCAACATCGTTTTAGTTTTAATAAACTTCCTTTAAGATTTTGGAAAAATGCCTTATATTCGCACGCACGATTTGAGATTTCGTTGATGGCTTGTAACAAATACGGATGCAGGCAGACTACTAACTCACTTTAATTAACTAATTCAATTTATTACCAATGAAAAAAATTATTTTATCCCTGATCGTCGGGATCATGCTTTTGCCAATGAGCGTAAAGGCCGACGAAGGAATGTGGTTTTTGATGTTCATCGAACGTTTGAATCACCGCGACATGCAAAAAATGGGCTTGCAATTGACGGCTCAAGAAATTTACAGCATTAACAACCACAGTTTGAAAGATGCGATTGTACAGTTTAATGGCGGATGCACAGCCGAATTGATTTCGAAAGATGGCTTGGTGTTGACGAATCATCACTGTGGATATGATGCCATTGCTGAGTTGTCTTCTGCCGAGAAAAACTATTTGAAAGATGGTTATTGGGCGCCAAACAGAAAAGCAGAGATGAAACCATCGAGCTTATTTGTTCGTTTCTTCGTAAGAATGGATGATGTTTCTAAAAGAATTTTAGCGAAACTAAACGATAAAATGACGGAAGCAGAACGTGAAAAAGCGGTAAATCAAGAAATTGCGTTAATTGAAAAAGAGAACAACGAAGGCGGAAAATATACTGTTAATGTTCGTTCGTTTTTTCAAGGAAATGAGTACTACTATTTCGTATACCAAGATTATAAAGATGTTCGTTTGGTTGGAACACCACCAGAAAGTTTAGGAAAATTTGGAGGTGATACTGATAACTGGGAATGGCCACGTCACACTGCCGATTTCTCGATGTTTAGAGTATATGCAGACAAAGACGGAAATCCAGCAGACTATTCTGAAAACAATGTGCCATTGGCTCCAAAACACTATTTGCCTGTTAATTTGGGTGGTGTAAAAGAGAATGATTTCGCTATGATCTTAGGCTATCCTGGAAGAACCAATCGTTGGATGCCAGCGGGTGGAATTGAGCAAAATGTGAAGTTTTCTTATCCAGCGTGGGTAGAAGGTGCTAAAACCGGAATGGACAATATGAAGAAATATATGGATCAAAGTGCAGCTTTGCGTTTGGTGTATGCTTCGAAATATGCAGGAACGGCGAACTATTGGAAAAACCGTCAAGGAATGATTGATGCGTTGACTAAGTTTGGAACTGCAAAATCTAAAGCGACTCAGGAAGCTAAATTTGACAAATGGGCGAACAAAGCCGAGAACAAAGCTAAATATGGTTCAGTAATTACAAATATCAACAAGTACTATAGTTTGACTAACGAGAAAGCACGTCATGATAACTACTTGCAACAATTATTCAGAACTACTGCTTTTGGAACTATCGGAAGAACGATTGGAAAGCAATTAGATACTTATGCAAAAGCAGATGCTGCTAAGCGTAAAGATATGGCGGAAGGAATTATTGCTGGCGCTGAAGAAATGTTTAAAGAGTGTTATATTCCAGCGGAAAAAGATTTATTGGCGGCACAATTGAAATTGTATGCGACAAAAGCGACAGGTTATGCAATAGCGCCAATGGTGGAAAAAATTGGTAAAGAAAATAACAATGATTTTACAAAATATGCCAGTGCTGCAATCGACATGAGTATCTTAACTTCTGTAGATAAAATCAAAGCGTTTTTGGATTATCCAATGCAATCGGTTTTGGACAATGACCCGATTTATACGTTGTCTAATGATATGGTAACACACATCAATTCGAAATCAGATGCGATAGCTAAAGCACAAAACGATTATGGTGCTGGATTCCGTTTGTTGGTGGAAGGTTTGAGAGAATCAAAAATTGGAACGATTAAATATCCAGATGCGAATTCAACCTTGCGTTTGACTTACGGAAAAGTTCGTTCATTGCCTGCAGACAAGCGTAATGATGCGAAAATTAATAACTATACTACGATGGATGGTATGGTGAAAAAATACAAAAAAGGCGATGAGGAATTCGATATGCCAACACGTGTATTAGAAATGAATAGCAAGAAAGACTACGGAAGATTCGCGGATAAAGACGGGTCGATGCACGTAAACTTCTTGACCGACAATGACATTACGGGAGGAAATTCTGGTTCACCTGTATTAAACGGAAAAGGAGAATTGATCGGATTGGCTTTCGACGGAAACATTGAAGCGATGGCTGGAGATGTGATATTCGACGATAAATTACAAAGAACAATCAATGTTGATATTCGCTATGTGTTATGGGTGATTGAGAATTTCTCAGGAGCGAAACATATTGTGGATGAAATGACTTTGGTGAAGTAATTCAAATTCATTTAAAAATAGAAATCCGTCTCGTGTTTATGAGACGGATTTTTTTTTGCCACGAATGCACGAATAAAAAAATGTGGTGTAGCGATTCGTGTTTTTTCAATGCTACCGAATGATTTTCTTTATTCATTTAAAATAGAAATCCGTCTCGTATTAAGAGACGGATTTTTTTATGTTGACCATGAATGCACGATTTTATATTTTTAATTTGTGCATTCGCGGCTTTCTTTTCTATCTTAATGAATAACTTTCTTTGTCACTTCAATGCCATTGTCTAATTTGATTTTGGCAAGATAAACGCCTTGTGCAAATCCAAATCTAGTGATGAATTCATTGGTAACTTCTGAAGGATTGTATTTTTGAATCAGTTTTCCTGAAATGTCAAATAATTCGATAGCTACGATGTTCTGGCTGCTTTTCACTTGTAACTCATCGTTGAAAACAAATGCTGTGACGTTTTGATTGGCGTCGAATTCGCTGGTGTCTAAAGAAGTATCTGTATAACGAAGTAAAAATCGGTCATTGAAGGTTCCTGCTTCAGAGGTGAAAGTATATGGACTTGCTTTCAAATCGTGAATGATGTTTAATTGTCGGTCTTCAATATAAATGTCTTGCGTCTCAAATAAGCCATCTACTGCGTCAAGACCAATAGAATAGGTATCCTGAACTATAGACTTAAATCCGAGAGCTACTTGATCTTCTACTTCAAAAGGCGTTGGTCTTCCTTGAATGATGAGTTTGCGATCAGGTATTACAGAGTAAAGCAACATACCTGATTCATCAATCGGAACGCCGTCATACATGCGATCATAATCTAAAGTTGCTCCTGGCAGATAACCCACCAGAATTTGGCTAAAACTGCCGCTGCTACTAATTAAATCTAACCAAATACGACTTTTTTCTGCAGTGGTATTTTCTCGTGGCGAATTGACCGAGTGGTTACTATTTCTAAAAAACACGTTATTGCTGCCAGCGACTCTCATCGAGTTCTTAAATGTAACTGGTGCTCCAGTAGCTGCCGTACCTTTACTTTTCGCGAAAAATCCTTGACCCGAGGCAATAAAACCATTTGGTGTTACGCCTCCAGTTCCGGCAATAATTCCTCTAGAACCGACAGCTCCAAGACTATTCCACGCCGCATAATCGTTGCTATTGTAGTTAAGTGCAAAACTTCCGTAAAATGGATTAGAATATTGACCAAGTGTTCCGATAGGTGAATTATGCGTCCAGAAATAAATGGTACCGTCTATGACTGGCACATTTGCAGGATCGGTTAGAAATGCTTGTGCATCAAGAGCTGAAGGATACGGATTGCCTAACAAATTGTATTTATCATCGTTAACTGCTAGAGCTAATGTTCCGTGATAAATTGGTGCTGAAATGATTCCGTTATTTGGCGTACCGACAAAGTTGGCGGTGTAGGGTGTTGTTGTTCCTGCGATAGGTGAAAAGGTTTGTGGAGCTCGAACGCAATATCCTTTTAGCGGATCCATGACGGTGAAAGCGGTTTCGTATGCCCAATTACCTCCGGCGTTACTCACTGTTGGAATCCAGCTGAAATATTTGTCGGACAAAGTATCAGGAGATAAGCCGCCAACGCCTCCCAGCGTAAAATTAGAAGCCAATGTTAGTGGAGAACCCCAATAAGTATAGTCAAAGCGATACATCGGTTGCGTTATTCTTTCTACCGTGATAATCCCAGAATTGGTTGCGGCGTCATTTATTTGAACTAAACTCGCATTGTTATTAAATTTAAGGGTTCCTGGTGCCGTAACGGTTAAGCTGTTATCAAGAATTAGCGCGTCTGGACCATTGAAGACTACATCTCCGCCAGTCACGGTACAACTGCAACCAGATAAATTTCCAGAAGATGTGTAATTGCCGGTGAAAGTTAAACTAGAGTTTCCAGTGGGTACTGACGGACTCCAACTTGTTCCATTCCATGTAGATCCTGCGAAGGTGATAGTGCCGGTGCTCGTTCGAGTACAACCAGTTCCAGCGGTTGTTAATGTGGCAGTATAAACTCTGGCGATAGAGGATTTTGCGTAGATGGTAGGCTGGTTTAAATGCACAAGCGGATTATACACTGTTGTTGCTGTTGCATCGGTATATAATTCTGTCACTGGTGACCAGGTGATTGGGTTTTCGAAACCGAAAGTGATAACAGGTCTATTGCCATTGGTCGTGCCAGTTAATGCTCCAAAAGTTCCTCCGCCAGTTCTAGAGATGGTGCTGGTCACGGCTGGTGTTATTACTTGCACCGTACTAGCCAAACCTGCTGTACCGGTATGTCTTATTTCTACTACTACATTAGAAGTACCATCCCATGCAAACGGCGTACTGAATGTATGCGTGTTTACACCAAGAGTTGGAACTAAGTTGGCTGCACTAAAAACGTTGGTAAACGCCGGTGTTAAATATGTTGTAGTTAAAACAGTTGCAGTCGTATTTGCCATTCTTAAATCGTAAGTGGTCATGGGAGCAGGCTGTGCTGTAGTCACATTAAAAGCAATTGAAGTAAAATTTCCGCCCGCAATTCCTGCGGCATGTAATTCCGCTTTTGTAATTAGGTACTGGATCTTAACTTCTGTAGTTGTTCCTTGTCGGTACGGCGTGTTTGCAGCAACGGATAGTACGCCTGCAAAAGTACCCGCAGTTCCTGTTCCTATGTTTGGAGAAGCACTAAACGCCTGAATCGTATTCGGGCAAAGTGCTACTGAATTTGGAGATACCGTAATCGTGGCTGGCAGCGGATTGACAGTCACAATAACGTCTTTTGTTTTTATACAAGAAGTAGGGGAAGTTCCTGTTACCGTATAGGTTGTGGTAACTACCGGCGTTGCGATTACTGATGCGCCAGTGGTTGCGCTTAAACCCGTTGCTGGACTCCAAGTGTATACATACGTCAAATCTGTGCTTGATGCGTTAAGGGTCAAACTGCTTCCGTTGCAAAGCGGCGAATTTGGTGTCAATGTAATATCTGCGGGTTTGGTACCTGAAAATTCATCAGCTCCGATATCTGGTGTAGTAACACTTCTTGCTGCGGCATCGTAGTCATCCAAAATAGAAACTGGTGTTCCTCCTGATTCGATGTCGGTACATCCCGCAACAATATGTAAATCAGCAATCGCCGTATTGATAAATGGAACTGCTATTGCTGAATAACTGTTGGCGTCTCCTCCTGAAGTGGTTTTCCAAGTGGCGAATGTTCTGTCCGTGGCATTGGTCAAACCAATTGTCGCAGGATTCGTACAATTGAGGACGTTATAATTGGTTGTAACTCCAGTAAAGTTGGCACTGGTATTGGCGAATGCGTAGTTTTTGGCACCGCTCACGCGCTCCATTACAAAAATATTATTCTTAATGTCCGCAGTTGCACCTGCAAGGGCATTATATTGAAATGCATTAGAAACTTGTGTTCCTGCATGGGTTCCGCCAATATAAATACTGTTATAATGGTAGTTTCTGGCGCCAGCTGCACCGGCATCAAAAACTCCAATAGCACGAACCGTATTGTTGTTGGTAATTGAAATCATGTTGTTGGCAAACGTCCAGTTTCCACCATTCGGGACAAAACCAATTGTATTTGCCAGAGCTCCGCTTTTAGAATTGGTCAGTCCGTAAATTCTGTTTTTAGTGATGGTTCCTCCAGCCGTTGTACTTGCAGTTACCATGGCCGCAACACTCACATTATTCGCTCCAGCAGTAGTTGCATTTATAGAAGAAATGGTATTGCCTGTTATTGTTGATGCGGCACCTGATGATCCATAATATAATCCAACAATAGGAGTTCCAACTCCAGCAGTCACATTCGTAGTTGGTGAATTAATATTGGATATGGTATTTGAACTTATCGTTGCATTGTTAGTGCCTTGGACTTCAATAGCTCTTACCGAGAAACCTAATCCAGTACTTGTGCTAGTCATTCCGTTAATCGTGTTTCCTGAAATGGTGTTTGAAGTTGCACCTAGCGGGCTCACATAAATACCTCTAAATGAACCATCATTGGCTGCGGACAGGGTTGAAATTGGATTATTGAGAATTGAAATTGCAGAACCTCCTGTGACAGATATTCCGCTAACAATAGAAGATCCAGTTACCGACGTACTTGATATACCAGTTATTCCATTGGTGCTGATGGTAACCGTGGTTCCGAATGAAGAACTAATGGCGGTAACGGTATTCCCTGTATTTGAAAGCGTTCCAATGGTATTGTTCGAAATGGCTTTGGTGGGAGACGCAGAAGAATTGTCAATTCCAGTTACAGCACCAGAAGTTGATGATAATCCAGTAATGGTATTCGAATTGGTGTTATTCGTTAAAGTGGTGGCCGGTTGTGCATTGCTTAAACCAATTACAGTACCTCCAACAGAAGTTAGTGAAGTGATATTATTGGATAGCACATTCAAAACGGTAGCACTACCATTGGTATTAATGCCTAGTCCAGTAATGTTACCTGTTGATGAAATAGTTGAAATGGTATTAGTAGAAACTGAAGAAGTGGCTCCAAAATAACCAATATTCATAACGGTTACAGGTGTTGTTCCCAATGTCCAGTTGCTAAATGTATTTCCAGTAATCGTTTTCGTTGGTGTCCCACCATCGAAATTTAACCAACCCACCATCGCGGTAGTTCCTGAAGTGGTAATATTAGAGAAATTATTATTATTATTATTAATTATTGCTCCTGCTAGTGAACTTGAATTGTCTGAATAAATAGTTAATGAACCTGTTGCGCCGCCTTTAACGAAAGTCCCAACGATACTGTTCGAGTTGAGGTTTTTTGTTCCCGTGGCCGATAACGAAACACCATTAGTTAAGAAAGTTACTGCACCTATTGTGTTTACATTTAAATTAGTAAAAGTATTTGAGCTGATGTCTTGGCTCAAAGTTATTGCACTGTTTGTGATAAAATTGTGGTTAGAGGAGCCTGCAGCAGTATGTGTTACTCCTCTAAAATCATTAGAAAGAACAGAAAGTGCCGCTGTTGCGGTTCCTCCAAAATTAATAATACCTCGCATCAGACCGGAACAAGCGGCATTATAAGTTACTAAATCGGTACCCGCTATTCCTAAGCTGTTATTCGATATTGATACTGCTGTGGTTACTGCGCCGAGATTGCTAATTCCGGTAAAGGTAGAAGCAGTATTACTTGCAGAAGCAAATCGTATCCCACGAATACTATTATGAGTAATGTTCGTAATTGCATTTATGCCAGAAGTAACAATGCCGCTAAAGGCGTTGGAGGCATTTGCATTAAAGGTAATATTTTGAATGAAATTGGAAAAACCAGAAGCGCCAATTGTTAATGGTGATCCAGTCGATGTTGAATTAATACCAATAAACGTACTAAAAGCAGTTGAGCTGCCCAAAACACCTAGATTAATGCTGTTCGCCGGAGTAAAATTTCCAATTGTATTGTTGGTGATGGTATACACCGCAGCTCCAGCCGCATTAATTCCTGTTACATTAAATGCAGCTCCGGGAACTCCCGTTGTCGTAATGGATTGTATGGTGTTGTTTTGAATGGCAACTGCACCAGTACCAGTCATATTGATTCCGAAAGCTGCTCCGCCAAGTCCTGCAGTCGCATTAAAAGTTATTGGCGCAGCAGGAAGTCCAATAGTATTGCCGATGATATTTCCGACATTTACAGTACCTGCTGTTACTAAAATCGCCTGAAACAAAGTTGTAAAACCTGCTGAAGAAGTACTGTGGTTTATGGCCACAATTCTGTTATTTTGAATGCTAGATGGAAGAATAAACGGAGCTTCTGTGGCTACCGACATCATAATCGGATTGAATACTGAAAGGGCAACACCAACAAAATTGTACGTTCCTATTCCGGCTGATGAACTATAACCAATAATGTTTCCCGTAACGATAAAATTGTTTCCGGAAGTGTTTGCGATTCGGATGCAGCTATGGATGACGCCACTAGTTTGTGTCCTTGTTGCCGTCTGATAAAAACGATTGTTGGTGATTGAGACGTCGGAAGTTCCAATATTTATTAAATCAATTCCTGATGAAGTAACTGTTGGGCTAAAAAAATCATAGATATTGTTGTTGTTTATTACAATGTTGTTATTTGGAGTTCCTGCAAAACCAGTAAAACAAATTGCTTTGGACGGTAAGTTGCCTCCCGCAGCTCCAATATTACAATTCGAAATGGTGTTGTTGTCGTTTCCGGTCGTAACTGGTAAAGCGCCAAACCAGATATTTCCACCAGCAGTTCCGACAGGCATCGTCGCCGATCCTAAAACACTGCAATTGGTAATGGTATTGTTAGTCGCATCGGTTTGAAACAGAATGGTGCACGTATTAGCCACTGCCGAAACGGTAGTATTTGAAATCGTTAAGCTGTTTCCATTGGTATTGAGTCCATCAACGGTTACGTTGTCTGCACCATTCAGATAAATCAAAGCGTTTCCGGCAGTCGTTGCTCCGGAAATTGTTCTTGGTCCACAACCGGCCGGTTCAATTCTAACCGAAGTAACGCCTGCTACTTGACTTAGTTGAGCGGTTAAAGTACCTTCGTTGAGGTCATTCAATACCGAGATATTTATCACGCCAAGGTGAATATTGGAGTTAATAGCATCAAAAGCACCCTTTAATGTAGCATAATTTCCTATCAAAGTTGCGCCTGTAGCAGTTAAAATCACATTCCCCGGAATCAATTCACCTATTGGACTGATACTCGCTCCCGGTGCATAACCTTGAAAAGTGATTTGTGCTAATTGCGTTGCGGTAAGTCCGGTGTTGCTGTTTCCAACAAAAACTTTAGCTCCCGTGCAACTGTTGGTCCATCCAGTAATGGTTAGTGTTCTTCCCGAA
>JBIKRP010000111.1:0-6382 GCA_044349145.1 Flavobacterium sp. | reverse complement strand
ATACAAGAAACCTATATTAAGGTCAATGGGGAATATCGCAATTGTGAATTTGCAAATAATTGGTTAAAAAAATAAATTAGGATTCGTTCTATCTATATCATATCATCACTATCATGTCAGACGTTACAGCAATACAAAATTTAGTTCAAAAGCGACTCGAATTAAAGAAAGAAATCTCGAAGATCATTGTGGGTCAAGATGAAGTAGTCGATCAGATTCTTCTCAGTATTTTTTCTGGTGGTCATGCGCTTTTGGTTGGTGTGCCGGGCTTGGCTAAAACTTTAATGGTCAATACGATTGCGCAAGCTTTGGGATTGGACTTCAAAAGAATACAATTTACGCCCGACTTGATGCCTTCTGACATTTTGGGGAGTGAAATTTTGGATGAAAACCGTCAGTTTAAATTTATAAAAGGTCCCATTTTTTCCAATATTATTTTGGCGGATGAGATTAATAGAACGCCACCAAAGACACAAGCGGCACTTTTAGAAGCGATGCAAGAGCGCGCGGTTACGATTGCTGGACACAACTATAAATTGGCATTGCCGTATTTTGTACTCGCCACTCAGAATCCGATTGAGCAAGAAGGAACTTATCCTTTGCCAGAAGCACAGTTGGATCGTTTTATGTTTTCCATCAAGTTAGATTATCCTTCGTTTGCCGAAGAAGTGGAAGTGGTGAGAAGTACCACTACAGATAAACAATCGACCATCAACCCATTGTTTTCTGCGCAAGAGATTATTGACTTTCAGCATTTGTTGCGTCGAATTCCCGTGCCAGATAATGTGATTGAATATGCTGTGACTTTGGTGAGCAAAACCCGTCCTGACAATGCGTTGTCTAATGATTATATTAAGAATTATATTGATTGGGGCGCTGGACCAAGAGCATCTCAAAACTTAATTTTGGCTGCTAAAGCGCATGCCGCATTTAATGGTAAGTTTTCCCCTGATAGCGAAGATGTGAAGGCCGTAGCGGTTGGGATCTTAAGACATCGTGTGGTAAAAAATTATAAAGCCGATGCGGAAGGAATTACTATTGAAAAAATAATAGCTTCTTTATTTTAAAATATTACGCTTTTGATTTGAGCCACGAATGCACGAATTTTAAAAGACTAAATCGTGTATTCGTGGCTCAATTTTATAATTAAGAGTTAGTTTCCTCGATGAAGCTGTCTATCCAATTCTTCATCATAAAAAAACAAGAACATACTTCCCATCATGTCTTGGTCGATTGAAGTTGTATTATTTACTTCTAATACGAGTTCATATTCGTGATTTTTCAACATCCAAATTCCGGTCTCCGAGCAAAACGGGTCAATTTTTGACAATCCAATTTTGTTGGTGTGGTTGACGATATTGCTGGTGAATATTGCCTTTTTTGATGTTTTATCCCATAAGGTCAATGCAGTTGCAAATGGATGAACATGTACCGCAGCGGCATGAAGTCGGATGCTGTCCGTTGTGATTTGCAATTGATTGTCGATATTACTGCGGTACGTGTGCTTTCCTTTGGGAATAACCCAATGACCAGAAAGTTTATTTCCGCAGCCGTCATCGTAGCTGTGATTTTTTGTTTCAACGGGAATGCAGTAGTCTTTTCCGGGGTCAATTGGACTTTTATATGGGTCAGATTTGTCGTATGGCAACATGATATAAACCGTTCGACTCATCAGTGGTTTATAAGAAGCGGTGTTTGGGAGATAGTCAATTTGGACTTCGTGTTTGATGAGATAATTGGCGTCGGGAATATTGTGATTGAGGGATTCGGTGGTAACGTATAATAAATCATTCCCTTTCATCGGGACACCATAGCCTTTAGGGAATTTGAAGTTTTCTAGTCCATGAGACAATGAAGTCATCCGAGGATATTGTTTGCCAATCCTATCGTTTAGATGAAAATTATTAAAGTACTTTACGTCGTTAAAGTCGACGTTGGTGTGGCAAATAAAATCATTAGAGATTCTTTTTTTGTTTGATGAATTGACTGCTCTGACATGAAATCCTGTAATCCAAAGTAAAGTGCTGTCTTGCGATAATTGGACATAGTTGGAGGATTTCGGACCTTCCATCGATTTGTAAATTCCATCGATATAGAACGCTGGGGAAATCATGGTATAGTGTTGTAATTTGTTATCAATTTCCCATTGATTGTCGACCAAACCGCTATGTTGCAACAGATACGTTTTGACGATTGCCTGGTGTCTGTTTGGAAGCCGGTAATATAAGATTGCCGCGGCCAGAATTCCGAGTATTGCTATTGCCGATGTAAATTTATATATCTTTGAGTTGACCTTCATGGCAAATGATTTAATCAAAAATACATAATTCAATTGAACAAATCCTTGGCAAAAGACAATAACGATATTTTCGGTTTGAACCTATTGCGTTCCTGCGCGGTGTTGATGGTGGTTTTTGGTCACTTGATGCTGTATCGGCCAAGCGCTTCTTTTATTTCAAGTCAATTGGCGCCGTTATTTGGTTTCCTTGGCGTCGAGGCGCTACTTGTTCTCGGTGGGTTTTTGATTGGTAAGAAAGTGTATGAACTTGCAGTTTTGGGCTCGGAGTTTTCATCTCAAAACGTTTTGCGTTTCTTTAAAAAGATGGCATGGCGTTTTTTACCCCTGTATTTTTTGGTCTTGCTATTGGTTCTTTTTGTTGCGTTCAGCTTTGATTATCCTACTGTTGATGTATGGAAGTATTTTGGTTTTGTTCAGAATTTTTCGAGTCCAATGCCAGTCTTTTTCTCAGAAAGTTGGCCTATTACCATCGGTTTTTTTGGAAGTGTGACATTGATTTTAGGGATGTATCTGACTGCAGAAAAGAAACGGTTTATTGGAAAAGCATCTCTTTTTTTAGGATTTACTTTTTTGATGATTGCACTTTTTGTTGGTGTTAAATACATTTTTTATTTGCAAAACAGAAGCTTGACGTTACTAGCATGGGATCAGCATCTAAAAACGCTTTTAATTTATCGCCTTGACTCCTTTTATATTGGCGTGCTCTGCGCTTGGATGTACCTTAATCGTAGGGCCTTTTGGGTTGCTTATCGCAAATTATTACTGCTTTTTGGAATGCTATTGATGTGCCTGCTTTTTGTGGGGGTTGGGTTCTTTGGCTGGCTCATTGATTCTCGACCGTTTTTTTGGGAGGTACTTTATTTGCCCGTGACTTCCGTTTCGATTGCTTTGTTTTTGCCTTTCCTAAGTAGTTGGGATTTGCGGAAATCGTGGATTAGCGCCACATGCTCGTTCCTTTGCAAAATTTCTTACCCTTTGTTTTTGATTCATTATTCGTTGCTATTGCAAGTGATGAATCAGTTTTTCAGTATAAAAGACGCTTCGGTTGGAGGATTTCTGATTTTATCCACTATTTTTATGCTTTTAGGACTTGTAATGAGTGTCGTTTTGCATCGTTTTTACGAAAAGCCTTTGATGAGATTTGGCGCATAAAATTGAGATTTAGCATTTTAAGGGTGTTATTTTTTATTTTTGATAAAAAACAATGTTGTAATATTTCGTATTCGTAAAATATGAGCTTTAGTCAACATATTTCACCAAAAGCTTTTTACTAGTATAACGTTTTCGTAATTTTGCACAGCATTCGAGGCCATGTGGCCAAACAGAACGCAGTTAAACAATTAAACCCAATCGATTATGGCTTTTGATATTGAAATGATTAAGAAAGTGTATGGTAATATGACCACTCGAGTTGATCAAGCTCGTGAGATTGTTGGTCGTCCCTTAACATTAACAGAGAAAATATTATATACGCATTTGTGGGAGGGAAATCCTACTCAAGCTTTTACTAGAGGAAAAGATTATGTTGATTTTGCACCAGACCGTGTTGCTTGTCAAGATGCTACCGCTCAAATGGCTTTATTGCAATTTATGCACGCGGGAAAAAGCAAAGTTGCCGTTCCTACCACGGTACATTGTGACCACTTAATTCAAGCGAAAGATGGCGCTGCAACTGATTTGGCTTTTGCCAATTCGCAATCGAAAGAAGTATTTGATTTTCTTTCATCGGTATCCAATAAATATGGTATTGGTTTTTGGAAGCCTGGTTCGGGAATCATTCATCAAATTGTTTTAGAAAATTACGCATTTCCTGGTGGATTGATGATTGGAACCGATTCGCATACTGTAAATGCCGGCGGATTAGGAATGTTAGCGATTGGTGTTGGAGGTGCTGATGCCGTTGATGTCATGTCAGGAATGTCTTGGGAATTGAAATTTCCAAAACTAATTGGTGTGAAATTGACTGGTAAACTAAATGGATGGACGTCTCCGAAAGATGTGATTTTAAAAGTTGCAGATATTCTTACCGTAAAGGGTGGGACAGGAGCAGTGGTTGAGTATTTTGGTGAAGGCGCCACGAACATGTCTTGTACAGGAAAAGGGACCATTTGTAATATGGGTGCTGAGATTGGTGCCACTACTTCAACTTTCGGTTACGATGATTCGATGAGAAGATATTTGGCTGCTACCGGCAGACAAGATGTGGTAGATGCTGCGGACCAAGTTGCGAGTTACTTAACTGGTGATGCTGAGGTATACGCCAATCCGGAGCAGTACTTTGACCAATTGATTGAAATTAACTTATCAGAATTAGAACCCCATATTAACGGACCGTTTACGCCAGATCGCGGAACACCAGTTTCTCAAATGAAAGCGGAAGCTGCTGCCAATGGTTGGCCGATTAAGGTTGAATGGGGATTAATTGGTTCATGTACCAATTCTTCTTACGAGGATATGTCGCGTGCTGCTTCTATAGTAGAACAAGCAGTGGCTCATGGTATCACTCCAAAAGCAGAGTTTGGAATTAATCCAGGTTCAGAGCAAATTAGATATACTATTGAAAGAGATGGCATCATTGCTACTTTTGAAAAGATGGGCACTAAAGTATTTACCAATGCGTGTGGACCTTGTATCGGTCAATGGGATCGGGCAGGAGCAGACAAGCAGGAGAAAAATACCATAGTACATTCGTTTAATCGAAATTTTTCGAAGCGCGCAGATGGTAACCCGAACACGCATGCTTTTGTCACTTCACCAGAGATGGTGGCAGCATTGGCTATTTCAGGACGATTAGACTTTAATCCGATTACCGATACCTTATTAAGTGATAAAGGGGAAGAAGTAAGATTGAATCCACCTAAGGGAGACGAATTGCCGTCGAAAGGATTTGATGTAGAAGATGCAGGATTTCAAGCGCCAGCAGAAGATGGGAGTAAAGTGCAAGTAGCGGTTTCTGAAACATCAGATCGTTTGCAATTGTTGGCTCCTTTTGCAGCTTGGGATGGTAAGAATATTGAAAACGCCAAGTTGCTAATCAAAGCATTCGGCAAATGTACGACCGACCATATTTCGATGGCTGGACCTTGGTTGCGTTTCCGTGGACACTTGGATAATATCTCCAACAATATGTTGATTGGAGCAGAGAATGCTTTTAATCAGAAGGCTAATTCAGTTAAGAATCAATTGACGGGAGCTTACGACACGGTACCAGCGGTGCAAAGAGCCTACAAAGCCGCAGGAGTTCCTACTATTGTTGTGGGAGATCACAACTACGGAGAAGGTTCTTCACGCGAACACGCTGCCATGGAACCTCGTTTTCTTGGAGTAAAAGCAGTACTTGTAAAATCATTTGCTCGTATTCATGAAACCAATTTGAAGAAACAAGGGATGTTGGCATTGACCTTCGCCAATGAATCTGACTATGACAAAATACAAGAGAATGACAGCATTAATTTTGTTGATTTGGTTGATTTTGCACCAGGTAAACCATTGACTTTAGAATTTGTGCACGACAATGGTACAAAAGATATTATTCTTGCTAATCACACTTACAATGCCAGTCAAATTGGTTGGTTTGTTGCTGGTTCCGCTTTGAATTTGATTGCTGCGGCAGGAAAAGCATAGCTATAAATACATACTTCATAATAGAAAATCCTCGATGTAAATCGGGGATTTTTTTTTGTCTACATGTAATATCCACTTATAAAATATCGACGAACTGCATTATTTGATTTTACTCATATTGTATTATTATTCATACAAAATTTAACAAGATGTGTATTTAATCGAAAAAAAATATCACTTCATCGAATTTTTGTTTTTACTATTTTTTTTATCCCATTAATTTGTGGTGTATTATTATTGTCCCCAAATGATAGTAATGCTTCTCCCTAAAAAAAAAGAAGTATTAAAAACTTAACCTACTATTATGAAAAAATTTTTACTTATGCTACTCTTGTCAGTAGCAGCCCACGGACAAAATCAAAGCTACACCGCTAGCACGGACATTTTTCCTAACCCAGACAGAGGATTCTATCGTTATTCTTCGTCCGGTTCTTCGGGAACGACTTACTCATTTCTTAG
>JBIKRP010000110.1:0-6428 GCA_044349145.1 Flavobacterium sp. | reverse complement strand
GGCTCTTTATTTATGGAATCGATTGTAGGATTGGACACATTATTTTCAACAACTTCCGTTCTTTTCACATCTACTAATTCTGCTGGATTGCTAAAAAACACATAGCCAATTGCTAGAAATCCGATAATGCTTGCTGCGATGTAAATCCAGTTATAGATTGGCTTTACTTTTTTCTCTTCTCTAACCGTTAGCATCGCATCTAATCGATCCCAAGCAGCTGGCGATGGTTTGATTTCCCGTTGATCGAGTTGATTTTTAAATTCTTTTTCTAGTTTATTTAGTGCCATTTTGCTGTCCTTTTAAGGTATTGATTTCGTTTTGCAAGATTCTTCTTGCGTGTGATAATTGTGATTTCGATGTTCCTTCATTAATGGAGAGCAACTCTGCAATTTCTTGGTGTTTGTATCCTTCGATAGCGTATAAATTGAAAACCATCTTATAGCCATCCGGCAAAGTGTCAATTAGGAACTGAATTTCTTCGACATTGAATTGACTCTCGGTGCCATTGGCGCTTTCTTCTTTATAACTTTCTTCTTCTAAAAAAGTAACTTTCTTGTTGGCTCTGATATAGGAAATACATTCGTTGACCATGATGCGTCGAATCCAACCTTCAAAACTGCCTTTATGCTCAAAATTCTTTAGGCTGGTAAAAACTTTCATAAAGGCTGTAATCATGACGTCTTCTGCATGATGGATATCTTTTACATATTGACGGCAAGCACTTAACATTTTGGGAGCGTACTTAGAATAAATCAACTGTTGTGCTTGTCGATTGTTTTCGACCGCCAGTTGAATTCTGTTTTTCTCTTCTTGATGTAAATCGATTATTTTCAAAACCTTTTGTAAAGTGTTACTGTTAGCATAGACGCACAAGTGTAGAAAATGGTTGCACGTTCCTTGAAAAAAAATAAAAATATTTTTTAAATTACTCTTTTACACCGATTTATAATTGAAAAAAAATTAAATTTTTCTTTCAATTACATAGTTAACCATCAACAATAGGGAAGCTTTGTAGTCGGAATCAGGGAATTTTTGTAGTAATTGAATTGCTTCTTGCTGAAATTCGATCATTTTCTGTTCTGCGTACGCGAGTCCGTTTTGGCTTTTCACGAAGGCAATGACTTCTTTTACGCGCTTTTTATCTTTATTGTAGTTTTTGATGGAATTGATCAACCACGATTTCTCTTTGGCACTACAATTATTGATTGCATAAATTAACGGCAAGGTCATTTTTTGTTCTTTGATATCAATACCCGTTGGCTTTCCAATTGCGTCTTCCGTATAATCGAATAAATCATCTTTGATTTGAAAAGCCATACCGATGAGCTCTCCAAACTTTCTCATGGTTTCTACTTGCGATTCATCTTCATTAACAGATTTGGCGCCAAGTGCACAACAAGACGCAATTAGCGTGGCTGTTTTCTTTCGAATAATTTCGTAGTAAATGTCTTCACTGATGTCTAATCGACGTGCTTTTTCAATTTGAAGCAGTTCACCTTCGCTCATTTCGCGAACGGCGACGGAGATAATCTTGAGCAAATCAAAATCACCGTTGTCTATGGAAAGCAACAATCCTTTTGAAAGTAAATAATCGCCGACTAAAACTGCAATCTTGTTTTTCCAAAGTGCATTGATGGAAAAGAATCCTCTTCTTCTATTACTATCATCCACAACGTCATCATGCACCAAGGTAGCAGTATGAATTAATTCAATGACGGAAGCGCCGCGGTATGTTCGTTCGTTGACCACGCCGCAATTCAACATTTTAGCGGTAAGAAAAACAAACATGGGACGCATTTGTTTTCCTTTTCGATTTACAATATAATAGGTAATTCGATTGAGTAGCGCCACTTTTGAAGTCATCGAATCGTAGAACTTTTTCTCGAAAAGTTCCATTTCGTTGTTAATGGGCAGCTTTATTTGTGAAATGATATTCATTGAATTTCAAAGATAGTATTAAGTTGTAGAGATTTAAAAGTTAAAATTTAATATTTTTACTAATAGAATTAAACCATAGCAGAACGAGTTAGTCCAAAACCCGAACTTTTAAAAATTAGAATCATGAAAACAAAAATTTTAGCACTTGGTTTTTTTGCAATTTTATCAATTGTAAGTTGTAATAGAGATGATAAAGAAACAAATGGTGTAATTACCGCTGATGAAGCTGCAGTAAACTCTAAGATCGACATCGCTAGTGATGACGTTACTGAAATAGTGGAAAGTGAATTCAATGAAACTCAAACCAATGCAGGATCTGAAAACAGATCTTCTGGATCTTCTTCACCAAGTTCTCGCTTGCTTATCTGTGGAACCGTTACAAGAGTTCCAGCATTTGGAACACCGTTAACACCTGGTACCGAAGTCACAAAAACAATTACTTTTGGCAATGAAAATGGAGGATGCACATTGGCGAATGGAAATGTAGTGCAAGGAACAATAATTGTAACATTTACCTATCAACCTGATGCGACAACGCATACAATTAACTACGAGTTTGTAAATTTCTTCCACAATCAAATTGAGTTAAATGGGAATAGAACATTTACAAGAACGTTAGCAGCACAGACCCTAATTCCGACGGTTGTGATGAATATGAATATGACCGCAACGTTCCCTGACGGGAGAATCTTTACCAGAGTTGGGACCAGAACCAGAACAATAATTGCTGGATTTGATACTCCAAATATTTTGAACGATAATGTATACCAGGTAACGGGAAATTGGACGACTACTTTTCCAAATACAAATATCCAAACCAGCACAATCACAACACCATTAATAGTAAAAATGAGTTGTATCAGTCAAATTCCAAATCAAAACAAACCGCTTTTAGTTCAAGGTGTTATTACTTTCCAAAGAAATGGAAATTCAGCTACATTAGACTATGGGACTGGCGAATGCGACAATTTAGCAGTATTTACGATTAATGGAAATTCTTATAACATCGCTATAGGAAACTAAAACCGTCAACTTAATTATAAAAGGAAACGTCTCAAAATTGAGGCGTTTTTTATGCCTCTTTGTTTGCCAATTGACCGCAGGCAGCATCAATGTCTTTACCGCGACTTCTTCTGACTTTAGCTACAATTCCGTTTGCCTCTAGAGCATGAATATAAGCATCAATCGATTCGTCGGAAGCTTGCTGGAATTCACCATCATCAATCGGATTGTATTCGATTAAGTTCACTTTACATGGAACGTATTTGCAGAATTTTACCAAGGCATCAATCGAAGCTTTGTTGTCATTGATATCTTTCCAAACAACGTATTCGTAGGTAATTTTACTCTTGGTTTTTTGATACCAATATTCTAAAGATTCCCGCAAATCAGTCAAAGGAAAATTGGTGCTAAATGGCATAATTCGGGATCGAATCTCATCAATAGCGGAATGTAAAGAAACCGCTAGTTTGAATTTCACCTCATCATCAGCCAACTTCTTAATCATCTTGGGAACGCCTGAAGTAGAAACCGTAATTCTTTTGGGTGACATGCCTAAGCCTTCTTCCGAAGTAATCATTTCGATGGCTTTGAGCACATTGTTGTAATTCATCAATGGTTCGCCCATTCCCATAAAAACGATATTTGACAACGGATGATTATAATAGAGTCGACTTTCTTTGTCAATCGCAATGACTTGATCGTAAATTTCAGCCGGCTCTAAATTTCGCATTCTTTTTAATCGCGCTGTGGCGCAAAAATTACAATCCAAACTGCAACCCACTTGACTCGAAACACAGGCGGTAGTTCTGGTGTTGGTTGGAATTAGAACCGACTCAACCACCAAACCATCGTGCAAACGAACCGCATTTTTTACCGTGCCGTCTTCACTTCGTTGCATTTGATCCACTTTGATATGATTGATGACAAAATGTTCTTCGAGCATCGTTCTGGTTGCCTTTGACACATTAGTCATGTCTTCAAATCGATGCGCGCCCTTGCTCCAAAGCCATTCGTAAACTTGATTGCCGCGAAAAGACTGATCACCATTCGAAACAAAAAAGTCCCTAAGTTGTTCTTTTGATAAAGCGCGGATGTCTTTTTTCTCGATTTGCATGGCGCAAATTTAACGACTATTTGTCGATTTATTCCATCTGTTGGCATAAATGCTCATGCGTGGTTTTGATATTTTGATAACTTTGTCAAAAATTCCTAGCATGCACTTTATTTCCGAAGAGTTAGAAGACTACATCGAGCGCCATTCTGAAAAAGAACCAGAATTGTTGGCGGCTCTGAATAAAGAAACGTATCAAAAAATCTTATTGCCTCGCATGTTGAGTGGGCATTTTCAAGGAAGAGTATTGAGTATGCTTTCCAAATTGATTCGTCCGACAAACATTCTAGAAATCGGCACCTATACAGGCTATTCCGCATTGTGTTTGTGCGAAGGCATGCAAGCAGGTGGCTTATTGCACACCATCGATATTAAAGAAGAATTGGTTGACTTTCAGCGAAAATACTTCGATAAATCGCCTTGGGGAAACCAAATTACCCAACATCTAGGAGAAGCCCTTACGATTATTCCAACTTTGGATTTAAAATTTGATTTGGTATTTATCGACGCGGATAAAGAAAACTACCTTCACTATTACGAAATGATTGTTCCGAAAGTGAATCGAGGTGGCATCATCTTGTCGGACAATGTACTGTGGAGTGGTAAAGTAGTAGAACCTTTGGAGCCTAACGATCTCAGTACAAAAGTACTGGTAGAATATAATGCGCATTTAAAAAATGACCCTCGTGTTGAAACGGTTTTGCTTCCAATTAGAGATGGATTGACCGTAAGTCGCGTGCTTTAGAAAAAACTACGAAACGAGATCTGCATTAGCAATAACTTCAATTACATCATTAACCACTTTCGCGCTGGCCTCGGAACGACCAGCGTGAATGAAATCTTTGATTGAAAGTTGAATGAGGTGTTTATAAACTAAATTTGAAAAAGGATTGTTTACTTCATCTGCGAAAGTGATTCTTTTCATTTCCTCTATGACAGCGATATAGGATTGACCCACTTTCATTTTATCCGTTTCCGCCAAAAGTTGGCGAAGTAATGCAACTAATTGAATTGGTTTTTCAGTTTTCATTTTCTCGATTTACTACAAACGTATGAAAAAAGACTGAAATCAATCAAAAAATAAAATCAACTAACATCCCGCAGCGGTAGAAGCAACATTAACCTAATCCTGCGGAAAATATTTTGGTTGTAAAAATTGATATGCTTTTTGAAACAGTAAGGCGTAAAAAGTTCCAAATGCGAACCCTGCTAGAATGTCTAGCGGGAAATGCACTCCCAAATAAATTCTACTGTAGGCAAAAACCAATGGGAACAGAAAAAACAAAAACGGATATTTGAAGTGTTTTTTGAACAGGAGAAAAACAAATGTCGTGCAGGCCATAGAACTCGAAGCGTGCGCAGAGAAAAAACCAAAAGTGCTACTGTCTTTAACTATCCGGATAAAACTCTTGATTTCAGGGTCGTTACAGGGCCTTAATCGTTGGAAAGTCGATTTGAAAAGATTGGCAGTTTGATCTGAAAAGAGAATTAGTACAGCGATGAATAATAGCAAAATCACCAATTGTTTCCATCCTATTTTTTTTTGTAAAATAAAGAAAACAATTAAAAAAAGTGGTGTCCAGTAGATTTGTTTGGTAATCAAAAGCCAAAGTCCATCGTAGTGCGCTGATCCCATTCCGTTGAGGGAAACGAAAAGTTGTTTGTCGACAGCTATAAGTTTATCTAGCATTTATTTCTGACGCTTTACGGGTCCTTCAATGAGTTCAATATCTTCTGAAGTTTCGACCTGTGGCGATTCTTCTAACAGTTTGGTCTTTGCTTTATTGATTTCATCGGTAATATTCTGAGATAGACCCGAAAAATTACCGTGCATTTCCTGAAAAGTTTTGTCTAGCCCGTTACTTTCTGCGCTTTTCTGAATTTCACTTTTAATATCATTTGTGGCATTCTTTAATTGCGCCATAATTTTACCCATTGTTCTTGCTATTTCAGGTATTTTCTCTGCCCCAAAAAGCATCAGCATGATAAACAGAATCAACACTAATTCGCCTCCGCCAATTCCAAACATATCGTATTTTTTTTTGCAAAGTTAATAAGTAAAACAAAAGCAACTCGAACTATTGTCTTAAAATCTTCCTAATCGAATTTTGATTTGACTTCCTGTTTTGGCCACGTATTGTTTGTCACGTCAATGTCTGCCGTTTCCAATTTAGGATCGACCACAATTTTAGTAATCGCTTTTTTTGTAGCAAAAGTCCTAGAGACTTGATTGTCATTCATTCTCCAAATTTGCGCGGGGAATTTATAGTTTTCAACCGTTCCGTCTTCGAAAGTAATTTCAACAATAATCGGCATTACCAATCCGCCTGGTTTGTCAAAGGTTACTTGAAAGAAATACTTCGGACTATTCAATTTA
>JBIKRP010000109.1:0-6465 GCA_044349145.1 Flavobacterium sp. | reverse complement strand
CTAATACGGCAGTCATTACTGTCGAGCCACTTCCTACGATAGCTATTCAGCCATTGGGTTCTCAAAACATTTGTGTTGGAGGTGCCATACCTCCACTCACCGTTAGTTATGTGAATGGCGTCGGTACGCCAACTTATCAATGGTATAGCAATAGCTCGAATGCCACTTCTGGAGGAACTCCTGTGGGAACTAATTCTCCGAATTTTACGCCACCAGTATTTAATACGGTAGGCACTTTTTACTATTATGTCACAGTTTCTTTAAGTGGAAACGGTTGTGGCACAGTAACAAGCAATCCTTCAGAAGTAATAGTGGTTGCAGATCCGACTTTAAACACACAACCATTCGTTACGCAAACTTTATGTCAAGGTACTACGCCGACATCCTTAACTGTTAATGCCTCTGGTGGATTGGGAGCGTTTGGATATCAATGGTATTCCAATTCACCACCAAACACATTGTTACCAGGCGAGACCAACGATACTTATGTTCCTGATACGAGTGTTCCGGGAACTACTACTTATTATTGTGTTATTTCACAAGCGGGTATAGATTGTGAAGTAGTCAGTAACTTGGGGGAAGTCATAATTGTTCCTGCACCATTTATTAATACACAACCTCAAAACAGATCAGTTTGTGAAGGCGAAACGGTGTCGCCCATTAATGTTGCTTATAGTAACGGGACAGGAGTTGCAAGCTATCAATGGTTTAGCAATAGTACGAATAGTAACTCCGGAGGAGCAATTATTGTAGGAGCCACCACGGACAGCTATAATCCATCGTCAGCAACCGTAGGTACGGTTTATTACTATTGCGAAATTACTTTTTCGTCGGGTGGTTGTTCTTTGATTACCTCGAATGCCGCTGAGGTTAACGTTTTCCAAATTCCAGTAATTATCGCTCAAAATGTGGTCACCTGCAGTGGTGATTTATTGAATTTTGTTCCCCAAGCAGGCGGCGGTAATACTGTACCTGTTAACACTTTGTATACGTGGAATTTAGTTGGTATTAATCCTATAGGAAGTGTTACAGGAGCGACCTCTGAAACAGTACCACAAAGTGGATTGATTCAGACACTAGTAAATAGTACCAATCAAGTAGCAACCGTTACCTATGTTGTTACTCCTATTGCTGGTATCTGTACCGGTAATTCGTTTACGGTTGATGTGTTGGTGTACCCAATACCGGCTGTTGTTTTTGACATCGCCGATCAGATTATTTGTAACGAAACCAATAGTAGTTTGGTCACTTTATCTTCTTCGACGCCTGGAGCGATTACTTTCAATTGGACGGCTAGTGTTCCTCTTGGTATTGCTGGAGCTATTCTAGCAGGAACTGATGTAATACCCGTTCAGACTTTGGTGAATAGCACCACTTCACCACTTACGGTGATCTATACCGCGGTAGGAACTTTTAATTTTAATGGATTTGGATGTGATGGTCCAGCATCTAGCTATTCTATAACCGTTAATCCGACAATCATAGCTACTGGTACCACCTCTAATTATAATGGTTATGGGATTAGTTTTTTTGGAGGTACGGATGGTTTTATTGATCTGACCGTAACTGGAGGGTCGGGAAGCTATACCTATTTGTGGACTGGGCCAAATGGTTTTACAGCCACTACAGAAGACCTGAATGGTATTGCAGCAGGAACCTACAGCGTGATTATAGATGATGGCGTTTGTGCGCCAACCATTTTGACCTTCACCTTGACACAACCACCAGAATTACTATTTCAGGAAGATATATCACTACATTTTAACTTGTTATGCTTTGGAGATAGTAATGGTGTACTTGGCATTACCATTACGCAGGAATCAGTTCCACCTTATGATTTTCAGTTGATTAATTCTAGCGGTATTGTTGTCAGTACTATTTTGAATGATTTTGGTCTTAATCAAGTTTTTACTGGATTAGTGGCCGATACTTATAGTGTGAAAATTATAGATGCTAATGGAGGAGTCAAAACATTAGGGGGCATTATTATCACACAACCCGATGATATTGTGATTACAGCTGCAACGACCCCAATAACTTGTTATGGTGCTAATGATGCCTCGATTACCTTGACGGTTAGCGGTGGCACAGCACCTTATAGCGCACAGTGGGATAATTTGGGAACCGGATTATTTCAAGATAATTTGTCGGCAGCTACTTATACTATTTTGGTTACGGATAGCAATAATTGTACAAAACCAATTACAGTGGTGATCCCTGAGGCTTTGTTGTTTACTGTAAATCCTATCGTAAGGAATGTCTCGTGTTTTGGGGCGAATGATGGCAGCATTAATTTGAATTTTGTAGGAGGTATTCCAGCAATAACTTTGTCATGGAGCGACGGCAGTACCGCTGGAACCACCAGAAATAATTTAGGACCAGGAACGTATTCGGTTACCATCATTGATGGAACGCCATGTACAATTTCAAGAACATTTACCATCGTTGAGCCGCAGCCACTGGTTGTCGCAGCTAATTTGACCAATGCCTTTGATTGCGACGATGCGAATAGTGGTGCTATTAATCTTCTAGTTTCTGGAGGAACTCCACCATTTGCTTACACTTGGTCAAATGGCACTACAACTGAGGATTTGAATGCAGTTAGCGCAGGTAATTATTTTGTAACGGTGACCGATGTGAACGGATGTGTTCAAACAGCACAATATGTTATCAGTCGTCAACTACCTATTAATATTACTATGACCACTCAAACTGACTTTGATTGTGAAACCCGTTATGTTTATGAATCTTTCGTTGCGCAAGTCACTGGTGGCATTCCGCCCTACCAATTGCAATGGTCTAGTGGTACAATCAGCGGGGTGAATAATGAAATTATGCACAGCGATACCAACGGTACGGTTCTATTGACAGTTACCGACAGCTATGGCTGTATCACGACTTATACCGTAGTGGTAGCAACGCCAGTGTTGGGCTACAGTTCCTTTGATACCAATTCGATTGGCTACACTACTTATGGTATTTATTCTATAGGTGATCCGATTCAATTTCAAAGTAATGTTACCGGAGATTATGTATCAATTTCGTGGGATTTTGGTGATGGCACTTTTTCGACCGAGCTAAATCCCGTGCACACCTATAATATTGCTAAAGATTATATTATCAAACAAACTGTTACCTATCCCTTCGGATGTATTTATGTACAGACGATTAGCTTGATTGTAGAAAAAGGTTATGTACTGGTTGTTCCAACTGCGTTTACTCCTAATAGTGATGGACTAAACGACACTTTTAGGCCCGTTACTAAAGCCTTAAAAAATGTACAATTGGATATTTATGACACTTGGGGTTCGCTTATTTATTCTGAAAAAGGAGATGTTTTAAGGGGATGGGATGCAAAAATAGGCGGAAGAAGTGCAGAGAACGGCAATTACTACTCGAAAGTGACCGCAGAAACCTTTTATGGTACCATTGTTAATTCTAATCAGACCTTCGTATTAATTAAATAAGCCCCTTTTGAAATGAATCTACGACCGGTTATAGTTTTCCTTTTGCTAATTGCTTTCTCAAAGGCGCAAGCACAAGACCCCATTTTTACGCAATATATGTTTGTTCCGGAGACGATTAATCCAGCATTTACTGGTATTGCCAATGCTTGGAACGCTGGTATTATCAATCGCCGTCAATGGCCAGATGGCAATCGTCGAATGGATACGCGTTTTGGTTATGTGAACAATATGGTAACCGATCAGCTCGCAGTTGGAGGGACTATCCTAAATCACCATGAAGTGTTTACTGATTACAATTACTACCAATTGAATGGTGCCGTTTCGTATCGGGTAGAATTGAATGATGAGTGGCGCTTGAGGTTTGGTGTTGAAGGGGGCTATGGCCGAAAGAATTTTAATTTTGGAGGCTTGTTATTGGAGGATCAGATTAACATTGATGATGGTTCTATCAGTGGCGGGAGTATCGACCCTGGTGTGCTTAATGGTGCCAATAAAATAGATTTTTTAGATTTTTCCGGCGGAATAGTTCTCGACAAAGAGAATATGTGGTTTGGCGCCGCTTTGAAACACCTTAACCGTCCCGATATTTCTTTTACAGAAAATGGCAATGTACCCTTGGATTTATTTTTGACTGTTCATGGTGGCTATTATCTAACTTTAGACAGTTCACCACTGAGTTTCTTACCTGATAATTCAGATGTTTTTTTCACTTTCAATTATATGAGGCAGTCACAATATAATAGGTTGGATATAGGGGGAATTATGGAGTTGCCGATGTTTTCGTTTGGTGTGATGGCGGTTACTAATCCAGAAGGAAAGAGTAACAACAGTCATTTTATTACGTCTGTAAACCCAATTATATCAATGAAGTTAGGGTCTTTTACTTTTGGCTATTCATACGACCTCAACATTTCACGATTAGGAAATACGCAGGGAGTGCATGAGCTTTCCTTGACTTGGCAGTCGAACCATACGTGTAATAAGTGCGATAATTACAAAGTGAAGTTGAAACGGAATGGGGAGAATGGGTATATGCACTAACTATTTTTTGGATTAATAAAACACCAATAAGTGCAATTAGTATTACTCTCAATGCTGCTTTATATACTTTGCTATGATGTATTTTGAAATTGGACGTAATGGTTTTCCACTTATTGGATGCAGTCCAGGTGCATTAAAATACTCACATTTTCCGTTTTGTTTGATGTACCACACCATGGGTTGGTTGTACTTGAAAAACTTCGTGGTGTCACAAACACTAATTTTCTTAAAATCTAGTAAATCATCATTCTTATCAAAGATTGGATTGATATCATAAAAACCAATTTTGTTGCCCGCACATACCACCTCTTCATAGTGGTCATTATTCCATTGCATACATTCTTTTGCAGGGAAAAACTCTTTTCTTACTATATAACTTATGGTAAGTAACCCAATAATTCCAGCAAAAATAAATATTGCTTTTCGTTTTGAGTTCTTAAGTGGTAGTGGGTTATATTCATACTCTTGCGCCTTAATCAAATTTTCTTCTTCAACTGTAGGTTCATTATCGAACCTTTTTACCTCAGTAACTCCTTGTTGTAAAAATTTGCTATACGGTCGTTGCTGAAAATCGACTAAAATCGCTAAAAAATCGGCAGCATTAAAATCGGATAGTTCCGTTTCGTTTTTTAGGAATGTAGCCAATGGCTTGAATTTATTGGTTTCCTTTTTTATTTTCTGGATGCTATTTATTTCGAATTCAAAACCTAAAAAGCTTTGAAAAACCTTCTTGTCATTTTGGCTTCGATTTTCCTTGAATAGTAGGATCCCCAAATCTCTCAGTCTTGCTGGTGTTGGCTGTACTAAAAAATTAGCAAATACTCCCGATTTATTCTCCTCGTATTGCTGTTTTAGAGCTGCTTTATAGCTAGAAAAAGTATCCTTCATTTTAGAATTTTTGATCATTGTAAGGAATCCATCGGAATTTTCGGAATCATCGGAATTCCTTTCCTATTACTGCAAAAGGTTGCTATTACTTTGTTTGAGAAATAGTTCCTGTTTTGACTTGCAACCAAAGCAAATGTACAAAACTACTTCTAAAAAAGTGTTGCTGAACAGTGTCGAATTTTTATTCGGGGAAGTATAATTAATTGCTACTGATTCTGCACACTTGACTTCCCAAAAGTGCGGATATCGCATTCGCTTTTTTAATGGTTCGGTCTTCAAAAAACATTCGATTTCAACAATCGAATAGCCAAACCTATGTCAAATTTTTAACATCTATTATTATGAAAAAATCTGTTTTTTTATCCGTATTTGTTGTGGCGCTTACCGTGTTTTCTGTTGTCATCGAGACCATGCCGCAAACTGCATCAAACCATAATGTAATTTCAGGTGATATTGGCGGACAAAGCAATCAAATGCCTGCTAATCCACCTAAGCCGTAGATTTTTATAGGTGAAATAGGGAACTTTTTAATTAAATTCAATACTTTCGGGAAATGATACGTAAACTGTTTCGTTTCCCGAATTTTATTTTTTATGCCCTGTTATTAGGGTGTTTCTTTTCATGTCAAAAAAATGAAAAGGAAGAATCGGTTTCTAATAAAGCAGCGAACTACACATTACTATTAAAGAAAGCGGAACAGTGCGAAAATAGGCTGGTTTATGATAGTGCTTTTTATTATTTCAATCAAGCTAAGTTAAGCTGTAATTGTAAAATAGACGGAGAAAAAATTATTTATGCGCTCATTCGCATGTGTTGGATACAACAAATTCAAAGTGATTATTCCGGAAGTGAGGCGAATGCCACTGAGGCAATACCTTATTTTAATGACACAAAACAAAGTGACTACTTGCCTGTTATTTACAATATTTTAGGTATAGCTTATAAGGAACAAAAGAATTATGAAAGCGCTCTTCAATATTACCAAAAAGCATTGCGATTAACTTCAACTACACTCGGAAAAATAATTCTTAAAAACAATATTTCAGTAATCTATATGGATCAGAAAAAG
>JBIKRP010000108.1:0-6490 GCA_044349145.1 Flavobacterium sp. | reverse complement strand
GAATATTCAAGTGAAAATCAATAATGTTGATATTGCTCCTTCCTTTGGAAATAATATTTGCTCAACGAATTTATGCGAATGGAACGAAGTAAGATATACATGGACGGCAACATCAGGATTTGCGCAGATTTGGCTTTTTGATCGGCAAACTTCTTCAGCAGGAAATGATTTCGCTTTAGATGATATTTCATTCAGAGCAGCACCTGCGACACTTTCATTAACCTATTCAATTACAAATCTTACTTGCATCGGTGCAAATGATGGAACCATATTCGGTTATGGAGTGGGAGGAACTGGGCCATATAACTATACATTATCTGGCGCCATTCCTGCAACCAATAGCACTACTGGTTTCTTTACGGGATTGCTGCCGGGAAACTATACGTTAGCAGTTACAGATAGTGCTGGAGGTAGCATTTCAATTCCTGGAATCGTAATTCCAAATCCTGTTGGTTTAACACTCACTGCTGCAAGTCCTACGATTTGCGCAGGTGCTACAACAACGCTAACGGTTACCGGTGGAGGTCTATACACTTGGTCAGTCGATAATACACAGCCAATTCCTACTGGATCAAATCCGACAGTCAGTCCATCGGTGACAACGACATATACCGTTAATTCAACTACAGTAACCCCAAACAATTTAGTATACAATGGTGATTTTTTCTTAGGCAATATCGGATTTACAAGTGAACACAACTATTACGCAAGTAATACTGGTAATCTTCAAAAAGCATATGGTGTTGTTACTAATCCTAATGCGTGGGAAATAGGATTTTCGAATTGCACAGATCACACCACAGGCGCAGGGAATATGATGGTTGTTGATGGTTCAACGGCAAATGGAGGTACTGACAAAGTGTGGTGCCAGACGATTCCTGCAACTCCTGGTCAAAACTATAGTTTAACGTATTGGATTCAATCATTATCAAACCCTGCAGGATTATCAAACATTGAAGTCCTGGTTAATGGTGTTTCGATCGGGTCTTCCAGCGCACCTAATGCTATCTGTATTTGGGACGACGTAATTCATAGTTGGATTCAAGGAGCAAGTAATACAGCTGAAATATGTATATACAATAGAAATACTGCTGCAAATGGTAATGACTTTGCATTAGATGACATTGTTGTTTCTAGAATCAACACCTGTGTCTTACCACCGAAATCAGTGACGGTGAATGTGACAAATACCGTTACGCTTTTGATAACAAATCCATCAGCTGTTTGCCTACCAGGAACAGTTGATATCACTGCCGCAGCAGTAACTGCTGGTAGCACCGCTGGGTTAACGTTAACCTATTGGAATGATGCCGCAGCAACAGCAAGTCCGATTAGTTTAGCGGCGGCAGCTGCTATTGGGACTGGCGGCACCTATTATATCAGAGCCACATTAGGTACCTGCTCAGTAGTTCAGCCTGTAACTGTCACGTTAACGCCTGCAGGATCTGTTGCAGCGCCTACAGCTACTTCACCTTTATATTTATGTCGAGGAAGTGTTGCAACTCCTTTAACCGCTGCGGCATTGCCCGGAGCCACTTTGAATTGGTATGGTACAAATGCAACTGGAGGTACGCCATCAGCCACTTCGCCAACTCCGTCAACTGCCGTAGATGGAAATACAATTTATTATGTGAGTCAAACTGTTGGAACATGTGAAAGTCCACGAAAAGCTATTAATGTAATTGTAAACGCCGTTTCTGGTGTAATAAATTTGGTATGTGATGGAACTCAAGTTACAACCAATCCTGTAACTTCTGTATTTTTCGATTGGAATAACTTACCGCCAGGACGACCAGATATTTACAATTTAACTTATTCAATCAATGGTGGTCCTTTAGTAAATGCATCTACAACTTTATCATCTTATGAGGTTTTCGGCGTATTGCCTGGCCAAAGTGTTACATTAACAATAGTATCAGCGCCAGGATATCCATGCGTAACTTTCCCTATTTCAAATACTTGTAGTAATTGTGCATCAACAACAGCACCGGCATTTGCATCAATACCAGCCGCAATATGCTCGGGTTCAGTAGCTCCAGTTTTACCAGGGTCTTCAGATAATGGAATTAGTGGGACTTGGTCGCCTGCCATAGTAAGTACTACTACAAGTGCCACCTACGTTTTTACCCCAAATTCAATACTATTTCCGTGTGCTACCACTTTCAATAAATCGATTACTGTAAACAATCCGCCAACCACCGTTCTAGCCGGAATAAACATTTGTGTAGGTTCAACGACTACATTTACGGCTTCAACAACTGGTGGTACATGGAGTTCTGCTAATCCACTTATTGCTACGGTAAACGCTACAAACGGTCAAGTTACTGGCGTAAGTAGTGGCGTAGTTTCTATCGATTATACTCTTCCAGCAGCTGGGGGTTGTGGTCCAGTAACTTTTTCAAGACCGCTTACTGTTAGTAACCTGCCATCACCGGGTACTTTATCAGGAAATCAGTCGATTTGCGTTGGAGGATCATCTCTATTTGCATCTACAGTATCTGGAGGAACTTGGACATCGTCGAACGTAAGCGTGGCAACGGTAAATGCTTCTACAGGTGTAGTCACAGGTATTAGCGCTGGAACTTCAATCATTAAATACGAAATACCCGCCACCACAGGCTGTGCTAGTACTAGTACCACTAGAACAATTACTGTTAACGCTAATGTGGTACCAACTTTTACAGCAATACCACCGGTATGCGCCGGTAATCCATTGCTACCTTTACCATTGACATCCACCAACGGAATTACAGGAACTTGGGATCTACCTGTTGATAATACAACAACAACCACGTACACCTTTACCCCAACTGCGGGACTTTGTGCAACAACAGCGCAATTAACGATTATCGTAAATCAACCAGTTACACCATTATTTAGTTTGGGCACAACGGTTTGTCAAGGCGATACTCCACCAATATTGCCCACTTTATCAGATAATTTACCGCCAATAACAGGAACTTGGAATACAACAACAATTAACACAACGACTCTGGGTACCACAACCTATACATTTACGCCAACCGCAGGACAATGTGTCACAACTTTACCAACAAGATTATCAGTCACTGTATTACCAGTAATAACCCCTGATTTTTTACCGATTGCCCCATTTTGTGATGGTTTTCCTGCACCGATTCTAGTAACGACTTCACCTAATGGAATCACTGGAACTTGGAATCCATCTACAGTTAGTAATTTTATATCCTCTCCCTATGTTTTTACTCCAATAGCTGGTCAATGTGCCTTAAGCCAAACATTGAATGTAACAATTATTCCTAGGACAGTCCCTGATTTTGCAACAGTTGCTCCTTTTTGTAAAAATAGCGCAGCTCCTTTGTTGCCATTGACCTCAATTAATGGAATTCCGGGAACGTGGTCTCCTGCTATTGTAGATAATACCGTTAGTGGAATTTTCCCATATCTCTTTACTCCAGATCCATCAGAATGTGCTACAGCGTACACTTTATTTGTCGAAGTAACTGAACCTGTTTTTCCTGGTTTTCCAGATTTAGCATTCTGTAATGGAGGCGTGGTACCGCCTTTACCAGGAATTTCTCCAAATGGTATAAATGGAACTTGGTCACCTACAACAATCGACAATACAATAGATGGAACTTATGTATTTACCCCATTAGTTGGAGAGTGCGCAATCCCACAGACCTTAAATGTGACTATAAACCAGTATACATTGGTTGGAGTTGAAGGTATTGTAACTAATTATTTTGAAGACAATCAAGTTATTACCATTCTTGCAACCGATGCAGGAAATTATTTATACCAACTGGATTTTGGTCCACTACAAGAAAGCAATGTTTTTCAGAATGTTAGCTCAGGTATTCATACGATTAAAGTGGTCGATGCAAACGGTTGTTCCAGTCCACTGACTAAAGAAGTAATGGTTATTAATTATCCTAAGTTCTTTACGCCTAATGAAGATGGCTATAACGACAAGTGGAATATTTCCGGATTAGCCGATCAGTTAAATTCTAAGATATTTATCTACGATAGATATGGTAAACTTTTAAAGCAAATAAGACCGCGAGGAAATGGATGGGACGGAACGTATAATGGACAAGCATTACCAGCTGATGATTATTGGTTTGTTGTAGAATATGAAGAAAATGGTGGTGCAAAAGAATTTAAAGCACACTTTTCCTTGAAGCGATAAGACTAGTTAAAACATAGACAAAAAAATAAACCACGAGATATATCGTGGTTTATTTTTTTATTGACTAAGAGATTTTGTTATTTACAGTAGGTGTTTATTTCCACAATTACGCTACTGCCGTCAGATTTGCCTGTCCATAAATGATGTCATTATAGTACTGTGCAAGATCATAAAAAAGATCTCTTTCCTGACATGCAGGCTCTTGCGTACATTGAGAAATTACAGCCATAAAATTATTTAATCTTACTTCTTCCTTATCAAGATCTTGAATGCTCTGATGAAGAATTTCAATAATTTTTCCTGCAAAAACAATTCGGTGATTTAATCTTTCTGATATTAAAAGATTGAGGGCTAGAGTAGTAATGCTTTGATTCATTGGGGCAGGTTTATTGTTAATACTAATATTTTCAGCTAAAGTATATTGAATAAACTTGCCTACCATAAATTTTCGATGAACTGATGAATAACTCGTTGTAAGCAAAAAAACAATAAATAAAGACACCATAATTGACTTAAAATAGTATATTAAATACCGAAGTTTTACTTCTCTAAATAACCTAATACAAAATTTGCGTAATCATGATTTTCTTTAATCATCTTGACCCATACCATTCTATAGTTATTGATTCAAAATATAATCAACACTAATAGTAGCGTTCAACACTTTAGAAACCGGGCAGCTGGCTTCTGCATCTTTGACCAATTCAGCAAACTGTTCTTCAGAAATAGCAGCAATAGTTGCTTTTAATGAAAGCTCAGACGTTGTAATAGCGCCATTCTCTAATGTGATTTTACAATTTGTTGTAAGTTCATCGGGCGTAAAACTAGCCGCTTGCAAATTAAAAGCCAATTTCATCGTAAAACATCCTGCATGCGCAGCTGCAATTAATTCCTCTGGATTGGTGCCAACGCCTTCTTCAAAACGAGAAGAAAACGAATATTGTGTTTTGTTCAATGCGGCGCTTTGCGTCGTTAGATGACCTTTTCCGTCTTTTCCTGTACCTTTCCAAACGGCTGTTGCTTGTCTTTTCATGTTGTTTTTTTAGAATTAAATTTCCTATATTATAATTTAATAAATTGCTATTTCAAATTATCTTTTTGTTAATTTCCTTACTAGTCACGATGTGGCATGACAAGAATTTTGAACTTTTCTCATAACTAATACTTCCCACTCAATAATTCCCCACCAATACCCGATTTCGCCTCAATACCCAACTTCTTCATCATTTCATAAGTAGTACAAACGGCCGCAGAAGTTACTGGAATTCCAATGGCTGCCTGAATCAAATCTATCGCTTCCAACGAAGGCATCTGAACACAAGCAGAAGCGACCAAAACATCAACTCCTGTCAAGTCTAATCTTTTGTAGATTTCTAACAAATTCATCGGATCTTGCGCTGCCACTTCTAAATTATCAGGAATTTCCAGCGCAATCGAATCGACTACTTCAAATCCTTGATGCTCTATATAATCCACAACCATATCGGTCAACGGGCGCATATACGGTGTAATAATCGACACTTTTTTTGCACCCAAAACTTTCAATCCGTTAATCAAAGCACCGGCTGAAGTCACAATGGGAGTAGGGAAGTCGTTAGCAATGGTTTCCTGATGCAAATTGACTTCCGACACGCAATGATAACCGCGTCCCATACTCATAATCGCAACCAAACACGCATAACCCATGACATCTACCTGAGCGTCAGAAAGCTCTTGCGCACATTTCAAACTCATCGCATCCATCGCTTCGAGTTCTTCTTTGGTGACTTTTTTCATCCGCATTCTACTGCTATGAAAGGTAAATCGTTCGGGTAAAATCGTTTCTCTCGAGCGGAAAATTGCTGGAATTTCGGTTTCCATCGTGACGTTGGATGATGGAACTATTTGTCCGATTCTAAAGGTTTTCATTATCAATTGTTAATTATCAATTATTAATTATTTTTTGGGCGTTCCCGCAGAAAAAGCGGGCCGGGCTTTCGGCCGCACGCGGTGCTTGCCTCTATCCCTAACGCAATCTCCGTTTTAAATCGACTTTACGGTATTCGTAATGGTTCCAATTCCTTCAACAGTTGCTTCCACCACGTCGCCATCCCACAACCATTCTTGTGGATTTCTTCCTGCGCCAACGCCTGACGGTGTTCCAGTAGCAATAATATCTCCAGCTTCGATTGTAAAAACCGTGCTTAGATCTTCAATCAAATCGCTAATGTTGAACAACATAAATTTGGTATTGGAGTTTTGTTTCTCCACACCATTCACTTTCAACGATAAATTCAAATCATATGGATTCGAAATTTCATCTTTAGTTACTAAAACTGG
>JBIKRP010000106.1:0-6516 GCA_044349145.1 Flavobacterium sp. | reverse complement strand
AGTGGTGCTAAATCTTATCATTGCCGTCTTATCTTCAATTCCTAATCCAATATAAGATTGTATTTCTGGATGTCTCGCCGCTAATTCTGGATGCAAGATTGAGGCTTCGTAGATCTTAAAGTTTTGCATTTCTCCCTGTGGATTTGGAAATGGCAGTATAACACTAGATTCTTGACCAACTACGTTTCTGGAAGGAGCGGTAGCCAATTTTTCTCTTAAAGCCTCCATATTAAGAGTATACAACAAAAATTCCGAAGGATGTGATTCTCTTGCTAAGACCTGCGATGTCACTTCAGCATTAGTAATTTTTTTCCAAATAGGATTCTGAGAAAATGACATGCTACTGGTCAAAAGAACTACCATTAAAAGTAGAGTTTTTTTCATGGTTATTTTTAATAATTTAGTTAATAGTTATCAAATATAAGATTTTCCTAAAAAAAAACGCTCCATATTGGAGCGTTTTTTTATTTAGTTTACGTTAATTTTCCTAACCATTTTCTTACTTCCATCGGTTATTCTGACCAAATAAAGCCCTGATTGCACACCTCTCAATTCTATATTTTCACTAAACACACCGCTATTCTCGTATTCTTTGTCAAAAATCATTCTGCCTTCAATATCAAAAACTTCAACCTTTACATTAGAGGAAGAATTTGAATTAAATTGAATTGCAAAAGTACCATTGTTCGGATTTGGATACAATGCAAAATCTTCAAATGAAAAAGTTTCATTTACCAACGGCACTAATGTTTGCGTGCATACTTCTAAATCTATTGAATTTATTGTTCCTGTATTCCCCGCCACAACATCTTTAAACCCAAACTGCCAGTTACCTTGTTGGTTAAAGCTTGCAAATGTATCTAGGTTCAAACTTGCTGGCTTATACACCCCAGCAGTAGGGCTTGCGCATGTTAGAACACTTCCTTGTGCATCAAAAGTCACATTCATATCGGCACTTCCTGTGCACTGTTGATTAAAATAAGTAGACAAAGAACCACCAGGTCTAATCACAGCCATCACTAAATTTTGAAGATTAGGATGTGTAGCATTAATTGTAAAATTAACATCACTAATTGTCCCAGCAGTTGGAACATTTATTTGTTTTACAGTATAACTATTCGATCCATCTGGTAAGCTAAATGGAGTTGAAAAGCTATAAGTGTTGCATGTATTAACTATTTGATAACCGACATAAAAAGATTTTGAATTAATCGCAAAATAACGATTACCAGTAGGCTCAACCAGCACTCTACAGGTTTGCGATGCGGGAGTACTTGGAACAGTAATAGTTTCACTACCGTCATTTGGTGTGTCGGCTGCCAAAGTATAAGGGAATGTTACTCCACCATCTAGTGAGAGTTTAATATTTACGTTTGTCGATCCCGGCAAGCTAGTCGTATTATTTACGTCCCAAGATATAGTTTGGGTAGAACCTTGAGACCAAGCAATACCATTGGTACTCTGTGAAGTAACAACAAAAGGCCCTGCCCCTGTAGGAGCTGTCGAAGCATTATAAGGAACTCTTGAAGTGACATTAACTTCGTCTGTATTAGTTTGTGCGCCAACAACATTGTTATCCCTGACCGTCACAGAAAATTTCAACGTACGAGCTACTGTAGAGACAGATTCCCACATGGTACTCAATGTTCCTGCTAATACCTTCGACGAATCTGGCATACTTCTAACACCTGTTGATTTTGGGATGAAAGATCTGAAATTTGGACCGCTCGTTTTTGTCGGTGAAGCCACTGAATTTGCCCCAGTAGCACCTGAACCAGCACTATTATTTTGCTCCCAACAATACGAAAGTGTATCACCTTCGGCATCAGACCCAATGGCGGTCAAGGTATAGGGAGTTCCTGAAGGAACAATAAAATCTTCTCCAGCATTAACAACGGGAGGAGTATTGATAATTGGTGTGCTGACCGGACAGGTTTTACTGCTTAAATTAGTTTGCACCTGCAAAATACTTCTGTAGGTAAAGTAAGCGTCCGAATTACTCTGAACATCATAACTTGTTATACCCGCATAACCCATGATTGTTGAGCCACTTCCGGGTTCAACATTCGTTCCTGAACCTTCAGAATTGTGTGAAAAAGTATGCGTCGCTCCTAGCTGATGCCCCATTTCGTGAATTACATAATCAATGTCAAAAGTATCTCCTTCTGGCATATTATTAGAGGGTGCCGTGTAAGCACTTCCTTTTCCTGTTCCGCAAACACAGCCTATGCAACCCGCATTTCCACCACCACCTGTTGCACCAAACAAATGGCCAATATCATAATTTGCTTCTCCAATAATACTGGTCAGCGTTGATTGCAATTGATCGTTCCAGTTATTAATACCTGAAGCAGCTGAATATGGGTCTGTACTCGCATTGGTATAAACTACCAAATCATTATTGGCTATGATATTCAAATGCAACGCCATGTCCTTTTCAAAAATGCCATTTACTCGGGTCATTGTGGCATTCATTCCTGCTAGTGCGCCAGCGATAGTACCTCCAAAATAAGCGCCATATTCTCCTGTACAAGACAAAGCCAATCGCATCGTTTTATAGGTTTGATTATCAGCCCTACTGGCAATCGCGCTCTCATTAAGCAAATCGTCACTTAAGCGCTGCTCTAAAGTTCCGCAATTAAAAGGAAGCCTAGTTGTATTTCTTGTTTGAGAATCAAAAAATACATAAACAGCATGATCTTTCGTGAATGGCTCTATAAACTCCGTTCCACTATCAGCTCTAAAAACGACCGTTTGAACTCCATCAGGAGACAAACTAAAGTTGATCCTTGCCGTTTTGTCTTCGATACCAATTCCGATATAGGCTCTAATTTCAGGAAATTGGGCTTGTAATTCTGGTGCAAAATTTGAATTTTCCCATACCAAGAATTTTTCCATTTTCCCCAATCTATTTGGAAATTCTATCTCAACACCAGGATTTCCAGATAGTTTATCTGAAACGTCTCTTAATGAATGCTTTAGTGATGCAAGGTCAACGCTATATAAAGCTTGATTTTCTGAATAAGAAGTGCTTCTTATTATGTTTGTTTCTTCGATGTTATCTACGTTAGATTTCATCCAAATTTGTTTCTTTTGTCCGTACAATTGCACTGCTGAAAGCAGAACTACGAATACTAGTAGCGATTTTTTCATTTTACTGGTTTGTTAATGGTGCGCTAAAATACTACTTGTTTTGAACTTAGTTCTATCAATACTTGATATTTAACAATTTTGTCTGTCATTTTTTCTAATCTCCTTAAACTTATTCGATTTAGATTGCATTTTTGCGATAATTGTCAAACTCAAAATCATTTTATTAAATATCCATTCTAAAGTTTAAATTTGTCTCAACTAAAATTACTCTTTTGAAGATTTATAATTCTATCAATTCTTTTCAATCTACCAAAAAAACCATTATAACAATTGGGACCTTTGATGGAGTTCATATTGGACACCAAAAAATCGTCGAAAAACTAATTGAAAATGCAAAAAACAGAAATGCGGAAAGCGCCATTCTAACCTTTTTTCCTCACCCGAGAATGGTTTTGCAAGATCAAACTGAAATTCGACTGCTGAACACCATCGACGAAAGAATTAGTTTGCTGGAGAAAAAAGGGTTAGACAACCTAATTATCCATCCTTTCGATAAAGCTTTCTCACGGTTGACCGCAGAAGAGTTTGTAAAGGAAATTTTGGTCGATCAACTCAATATCGAAAAAATCGTCATTGGCTACGACCATCGATTTGGTAGAAACCGAACTGCAAATATTGATGACTTAATTGAATTTGGAGAAAAATACAATTTTGAAGTAGAACAAATTTCAGCGCAAGAAATTCAAGAAGCATCGGTAAGTTCCACCAAAATTAGAACTGCGCTGGAAGAAGGAAACATCGCACTCGCAAATCAATATCTGGGTTATTCGTCTTTTCTCACTGGTGTTGTGAAAGAAGGTAAGAAATTAGGGCGCACTATCGGCTTCCCAACAGCCAATTTAAAAATTGAAGAAAACTATAAACTGATTCCTAAAGAAGGTGTATACATTGTTGAAAGTAATCTAAATGGGAAAAAAGTCTACGGCATGATGAATATTGGAACGAATCCAACTTTTAACGAAGGATTGCTATCTATAGAGATTCACTTTCTCGATTTTGATGCCGACTTATACAATCAAAAAATTCAAATTTCTATTCTTGAATATCTTCGTGCAGAACAAAAATTTGAGTCTGTTGCTTTATTAAAAGCGCAGTTGAACATCGACAAGAATCACACTTTACAGTACATAGCAAAACTTTAAGTTCAACTTACGCTTTTGCAGTAATTGGCTCTATCATTTCCTTTTTTAGCAATACCAACGTTGTGAATTAAGAACAATTTCCCTACTTTTGAAGTCCACTTAAAATCGAAGTATGAGCATCATTAAGCACAATTGGACCAAAGAAGAAATCATCGCCATTTATAATAAACCACTGATGAATTTGCTTTACGAAGCAGCAACAATTCACAGAGAAAATCATGATCCAAATGTGGTTCAGGTTTCTACATTACTTTCCATAAAAACGGGTGGATGTCCAGAAGATTGCGGGTATTGCCCACAAGCGGCTCGCTATCATACTGATATCGAAGGAAACGATTTGATGTCGGTTCAACAGGTAAAGGCTCAAGCGTTGCGCGCCAAATCAAGTGGTTCCTCTCGCGTTTGTATGGGTGCGGCTTGGAGAAATGTAAAGGATGGACCAGAATTCAATCAAGTGCTTGAAATGGTTCGGACCATCAACAAATTGGACATGGAAGTGTGTTGTACTTTGGGTATGATTACCGAAAATCAAGCGCAACGATTAGCGGAAGCTGGCTTATATGCCTATAATCACAATTTAGACACTTCTGAAGAATACTATAAAGAAGTCATTTCTACTCGTGGATTTGAAGACCGAATTCAAACCATTGAAAACGTTCGTAAGACCAATGTAACGGTTTGCAGCGGCGGAATCATTGGAATGGGAGAATCTATTGAAGATCGTGCTGGCATGTTAGTAGCGCTTTCTACTTTAAGTCCACAACCAGAGTCTGTCCCAATCAATGCACTTGTTGCAGTTGAAGGAACGCCACTCGAAGAAGAAAAGCCAGTTGAGATCTGGGAAATGATACGCATGGTTGCAACCACTAGGATTGTTATGCCAGAGACCCAAGTGCGACTTTCTGCAGGAAGAATGAATATGAGTCGAGAAGGGCAAGCCTTGTGTTTTTTCGCAGGAGCGAACTCTATTTTTGCAGGAGATAAATTGCTAACGACTCCAAATCCTGATGTCAACGAAGACATGAAAATGTTCGAACTTTTAGGATTAGAACCTCAAAAACCATTTATTAAGATTATGCAACCAACTACGGTCGAAGCGGAAGATTCTCAATTTACACCGTTGGGAGAAAAACCAAAATGGTCACGACCAGGGCACACTATTGAAAGAAATTTGGAAGCGTCAGGAAAAGGAAAATAATCAACATATAACACAAAAAAATCCCGTTTAGAAATTAAACGGGATTTTTTATATTAAGAAAAACTTAATGTACTACTTTGCTAGTTTCTGTTATTCCATTCGCTAAAACAACTTTGACGATCAGCGTTTGTTGCGATGCATTCAAATTTGAAATGGTATGGAAAGCAGCATTAACATCTTTAATCGCAAATAATTCCCTTCCTAATAAATCGTAAATCAATATAGCGTTTATATTTTCTGAGTCAGAATCAACTATAATCTCGCTCGAATTTGATGACACCGTTATCAAACTCATTGGTTCGTATGAATCCCTTTGGCTAAGTGAGTTGTTTTTAAATCGTAAAACAAATCTATTGTCAAACCTACCAACTGAAGTTACCAAGTCCCTGATGCCAAAACATAAGTAGTCGCTGCTGTATAACCTGCCGAAGGCAGCCCCGATTCAAAACCTTCAGTCAACTGACCCCAAGACAAAAAAGTCGTAAAAAGGGCAAAAAATAGTATTTTTAATTTCATAGTAAATTGTAATTGCATTGAAAGAAAAAAAAGAAAACCTACTTTTGTTTCAACAAGCAAAATTAAAGTTAATTCTCTTTAATTCAATAATTTTACGCTACGTTATTGTTAACATTATACTGCTAACAACCTAACCCATTGATGAAGGACACATTTACCATTTCAGAACTAAAACTAAAATTAGAACATTTTTGTGCCTATCAGGAACGCTGTCACCTTGATGTCGTTCAAAAAATGCGTGGAATGGCAATTGATTCGCATACTATTGACGAAATCGTGGTCTATTTAATTCAAAATAAATTTCTTAACGAAGAACGTTTTGCTTGCAGTTTCGCACGAGGAAAACATCGAATTAAACATTGGGGAAATGCACGAATAATTAACGAACTAAAAGCACGAAATATCTCGCAAACAATTATCAAGACCGCGCTAAAGGAGATTTCAACTGACGAATATTTCACCACTTTTGAAAACCTGTCTGCGCGAATATGGGAGAATATCCATGAA
>JBIKRP010000105.1:0-6545 GCA_044349145.1 Flavobacterium sp. | reverse complement strand
TCAATAACCCTGATTTCTGTAGTTCATAAAATAAACATTCTTCATAACTACTTTCTAAAAGTCCCGGACCTAAATTTCTATGAACCTTTAAAGCGTCATTAAACACAATACGTGATAATTCATTTTCATTCATAATAAAAAAATTTGATTGTGGCGTATATTCTTCTTAACACATTAAAAATTCGCGTCCTTTGCGTATAACTTTGCGAACTTAGCGGTTAATTCTATTCCAAATTTATCAAAAATAAATCACTCGCAATTCCATCTGTCAAAAACTTTCCTTTGGTCGTTGTTTTTAAAATATCTCCATCCATCGAAAGCAATCCGTCATCATGAAATTTAGCCGCTTGCTTTTTTAAATAAGTCAATGTTTCTGTACCAAATTCAATTTCAATTCGATTCAAATCAACACCCCAAATCGTCCGCAATCCCGTCATGATATACTCGTTATAGCGGTCGTGCATGGATAGCGTTTCCACTTCACTCGGCAACAAATTGTCCTGAATCGACTTCAAGTACAAACTGTTATTCGACACATTCCAACTTCTCGAAACGCCATTATAACTATGCGCTGATGGACCAATGCCGAGGTACTTTTTCCCCAACCAATACGCAGAATTATTTTTAGAAAAGTAATTCGGTTTGCCAAAATTGGAAAGTTCATAATGAATAAAACCACGTTCTTGAAGCATTTCGACCAAGATTGAAAATTGTTCTTGTGCCACATCGTCGTTGGGTTGTGCAATTTTCCCAGTTTGAATCAGTTTCTTCAACGCCGTTTTGGGTTCAACGGTCAAAGCATAACTTGAAATATGCGGAATGCCAAATGATAATGCGGTTTCTATATTTTGCCTCCATTTATCGTGGCTCATTCTAGGAATGCCATAGATCAAATCGACCGAAATATTATCAAAGTGTTTTGCCGCTTCGGCAAGACAATATTTGGCTTCAACAGCATTGTGAGCGCGGTTCATCATCAACAAATCATCTTCAAAAAAAGATTGAATTCCGATGCTCATTCGATTGATTGGACTTTGCGCCAATTCGACAATTCGGCCTATTGACAAATCATCTGGATTGGCTTCCAACGTGATTTCAGGATTTTCGACAACAGTATAGTCTTTATAAACCGCATCGAGCAAAAATCGAATTTCTTCCAAGGTCAAGACGCTTGGCGTTCCTCCACCGAAATAAATGGTTTCAATCTTTTCGTTTTGAAATTCTACCGCTCGTAATTGGAGTTCATTTGCCAATGCCAACACCATATCGGCTTTCTTTTTCATCGAAGTAGAAAAATGAAAGTCGCAATAGTGACACGCTTGTTTGCAGAAAGGGATATGAATATAAATGCCTGACACTATTTCTTAACTCGCTCTTCATTCTGTTTCACAAAAGCATCCCAACCAGTGTAACTTTTCGCGCCGACGACTTTGCCTGAATTGAAGAAATGGCAAACAGCCGCCGCCAAACCATCGGTACTATCCAGATTTTTCGGTAAGGTTTTTAAACCCAACAACTGCTGCAACATTTTCGCAACTTGTTCTTTGCTGGCATTTCCATTTCCGGTAATCGCCATTTTGATTTTCTTGGGTTCGTATTCGGTGATTGGAATTTGACGCGATAAACCCGCCGCCATAGCAACACCTTGTGCTCTACCTAACTTCAACATCGATTGTACATTCTTCCCAAAAAAGGGAGCTTCAATGGCAATTTCGTCGGGATGATGTGTTTCGATAAGTTCAATGGTGCGCTCGAAAATGACTTTAAGTTTGGTGTAATGATCATCGTATTTGCTTAGAATCAATTCGTTGAGTTGAATAAATTCCATGTTTTTTCCAACAACTTTAATGATGCCAAAACCCATTATGGTGGTTCCTGGATCGATTCCTAAAATGATGCGTTCGTTTGCCATATTTTGCCACTAAGACGCGTAGGCGCAAAGTTTGTTGAAAGTTATTATAATCGACGAGAGTTTCCGTTCTTTGCAACGATGATTGCAATTCCCCACAAAGCTAAACAATTCCTTGTTTTTACCATCAAAGTTTTGATTGTATCGGCGGCGTTTTATTTTGTCTACCGGCAACTGGCGGAAAATGACCAATTGGATTGGGGAAAATTCAGGGCACTTTTTGAGCGAAAATGGACTTTAGGCGGGATATTATTTATCTTACTTTTTAGCGTATTGAATCGGCTGTTAGAAATTTTGAAGTGGAAAAACCTAGTTTCTTCATTGCAACCTATTTCTTTATGGCAAGCCACCGCAGAAGTCTTAGGAGCCCTGACTGCTGGTATTTTTACTCCAAATGGATTGGGGGAATATGCGGGAAAAGCGTTCTTTTATGAAAAGGCTAAAACCAAGAAAATTGTTTTTCTCAATCTGATTTGCAACGGTATTCAAATGATATTAACGGTGATTTTTGGGCTATTTGGATTGCTGTATTTTAATGCTGAATTCAACGTCATCACCACAAAAACTATCACGGTTTTGTTTGGACTATTTCTCGTCTTGCTTATTGCCTCTTTCTTCTTCAGAGGTTTTACTATCAAAGGGTATTCGTTGGAAAAGCTCATACATAAAATCAACCAAATCCCAAAGCCAATACATCGCAAAAACCTGCTTTTGGGCTTAGGTCGCTATTTGGTTTTTTCACACCAATACTACTTTTTGTTTTGGGCTTTTGATGTGCATCTTCCTTATTTGATTTTGATGTCAGCAATTACCAGCATTTACTTTATAGCGTCGTCATTGCCTAGTTTTCAGTTTCTAGATTTTGCGGTAAAAGGCAGTGTTGCGGTTTATTTCTTTGGATTGTTGGGCATTAACGAATGGATTGTTATTTTTATCACGAGCTTGATGTGGTTTTTAAACGTTGTTATTCCCGTCTTGCTCGGCAGCTATTTTGTGATGAATTTTAAATTAAAATCCTAGCATGACTTTAGTTTTACTTTTGATCTCTCTGATTTATGTGATCACGATCACGCAACTAATTGCGGGCTTTGATCGCGTAAAAAAATTCGAGGCTTCAGCTAAAACTCCATCTACTTTTTTCTCGATAGTAGTTCCTTTTCGAAACGAAAGCGTCAACCTTCCGCATCTTCTAGAAAGTATTCGAAGTTTAAATTATCCTATAGAACTTTTTGAAATCATCTTGATCGATGACTTCTCCGAAGACGATTCGGTGCGTCAAATCTACAATTGGCGGATGGAAAACGGTTCGTTTCAAACCACGCTTTTAGAAAATATTCGGATGTCTAATTCTCCGAAAAAAGACGCCATTTCGCGTGCCGTTCCGATTGTGCAACAGCAATGGTTGGTCACGACAGACGCTGATTGCCTTGTTCCGAAAGATTGGTTATTGACTTTGGATCAGCACATACAAGAACAGGAAGTCGCCATGATAGTTGGCGGTGTAGTTTACGATGGCAAGAAGTCGTTTTTGCATCATTTTCAGCAATTGGATTTGATGAGTTTGCAAGGTGCTACCATAGGCAGTTTCGGTCTGGGCTTGGGATTTATGTGCAATGGTGCCAATTTGTGTTATACGAAATCTTTGTTTCAAGAATTGCATGGCTTTGCCGGAAATAACAAAATCGCGAGTGGCGATGATGTGTTCTTGCTTCAAAAAGCGATGCGGAAATGTCCTGAAAAAGTGCATTTTCTGAAATCGAAAGAAATTGTTGTGCACACGAAACCCGAATCGAGTTGGGCAAAATTGATCGAACAACGGGTGCGTTGGGCTTCGAAAACGAGTTCCTATCACAGTATTTTTGGGAAGGACTTAGCGGTGATTGTTTTTGCAGGCAACTTTGCGATTGTTCTTGCTTCTTGTCTCTTTTCTCTCAGCCTAATTTCCTGGATGACACTTGCTTTTCTATTTGCGTTGAAGTTCATTACCGATTATATTCTTCTATACAAAACCAACCGATTTTTGAGAAGAAAACGCATGCGCTTTTTGTTCTTGAGCAGCTTACTCTATCCGTTTTTCTGTGTGATTGTCGCTGTTCTTTCTTGGTTTGGAAAGTATGAGTGGAAAGGAAGGCAGTTTTAGATTTACGACTGTTGAACTTTGAATAACGAACAACGCATTTTGAACCGCGGAACCCTAGCCCAGATGGCAACGGCATCCTTTTGAGCCGTTGTTCGGCGCAAAAGATAGAGTGAACAGCTGGAAATAGCTCCTAAAAAAAATAAGACTAGCCTACTTTTTGGCTGTGATGTTGAGAATTACGGGGAGTACAAACTGCGTTTTTACGGGAATGCCGCGCTTAATCGCAGGATGAACGGTTGGAAAATCGACTAATCGTGCTTTGAGAATACTGTCAATTTTTGTCGTATTGTAGGATAATGTATCGGTGATTTGCGGTTCAAAAACCATGGTAGCGTCGGGTGAAATCGTCACTTTTACATCGATGGTGTCGAGCTGAGGATATAAGACTGAAAGTGTGTCGACACTTAATTTTTGTTGGATGAGTTGCGTTAAGTAATCAAAAAAACATTGCTTTTTCTGGGTTTTATCGACTACCGAATCGCAGCTAGAGAACGAAGGCAATTCATCTACTACATTCCAATTAATGGAATTCAACTCCTTTTTTAATAGTTCATCTTCGTTCGGCACTTGACTAAGATACTGACAAGAACCTAAAGTAAGCGCTAGTAAAAAAAGTATCGGAATTAATTTTTTCATTTTTGAAGTCGAATCCAAAGCGTATTAATGGGCTATAAAAGTACAGTTTTATTTTTCAAAAATACTAAAAATTACTGGAGTGATGCGATAGAAAATTATACACTAATGTTATTTTAAAAACAAAAAAGCCATTCGCCGAGGCGAAAAGCTTTTCATTGGTCTAACTACTAAACCATGCTACGAGTTACAAAGTCGTAGCGAAAACAACACAACTGTTTTGAATGCTTTTCTTTCAAGAAGAACTGCATCAGAGGAAACTTTTATTGGGCAAAAAAGGTTTTCATTTCTGAAAACCTTTTCCCAATTTAGCGGTCTGGACGGGACTCGAACCCGCGACCCCATGCGTGACAGGCATGTATTCTAACCAACTGAACTACCAAACCTCTGCTTAATTGCGGTTGCAAATATAGTATAGATTTTTGTATCTGCAAACGATTGTACTAAAATATTTTTTAATTTTAGAATTGACTAACCAAACGATTGTTTTTCAACCAAATAAGTAGTTAGAATCTTTTCGAAATTGGCGCCAACATTAACAGGAACGTACTTTATCTTATTTTGAGCACAATTCTGAGCCAACTTCTTGAAATAACTCTGCGCTTGTTTTTCGTAAGCTTCTTTTACATTATCTGCGAAAATGGTAATCTCTTCGCCGCTTTCGATATCGATGAATTTACGCGGTGCATTGTCGTAATCAAAATGTGTTTCGGTTTTTTCGTCGATCACGTGAAACAAAACTACTTTGTGTTTGTTGTGCTTGAGATGTTGTAATGCATTAAAAAGCGCCTCGTCGGTACTCGATTGAAACATATCGGTAAAGAGAACAATCAAAGAGCGTCTGTGCATTTTTTCTGCGATTTGATGCAAGAATGTAATGGTATTTGTCTGTTTCGTCTCTTTGGGATTTTCCAGCAATTGCTCCAATTGATTCAACACCATGCGATGATGGCGATCGCTTCCTTTCTCCGGCGCGTAATATTCGTAGGTATCTGAATAAACACTGAGTCCAACGGCATCTCGTTGCTTCTTTAATAAATTCATCAAAACCGCAGATGCCAAAACAGAAAAACCAATTTTACTTTCATAAAAAGGCTGGTTGTCTTTTAACTTTGGATAATGCATGGATGATGAATTATCGATAATCAAATGGCAACGCAAATTCGTTTCTTCCTCGTATCTTTTGGTATACAATCTATCGGTTTTAGCAAACAACTTCCAGTCCATGTGTTTGGTGCTTTCACCTGTATTGTACACTTTATGTTCAGCAAACTCGGCTGAAAATCCATGGAAAGGCGATTTGTGCATGCCCGAAATGAAACCTTCTACCACTTGGTTAGCGAGTAATTCAAGGTGCTGAAAGCTGGATATTTTTTCTTGTTGCGATTCGATGTTCATGCTTCAAAGATAATTTTATTTCATACAATTCGGCTGTAACTCGGATGAAAATTTGAGAATTTGGCCGTTTGAAAATGGGAATCCCACCCATAAAAAAAAGGTCTGACTTTCATCAAACCTTTTTTCTAAAAATATAATCTTACTATTACAATAATGCGTTCAAACTATCGGCATAAGTTTGCTTCGGCGCAACGCCTACTTGTCTTCCTACCACTTCACCGTTTTGAAAAACCAAAACCGTCGGGATATTTCTCACCCCGTATTTTGCAGCAAATTCTTGATTGGCATCTACATCTACTTTTCCAATTACAGCTTTACCTGCAAACTCTTCGCTGATTTCATCGATGATTGGACCAACCATTCTACACGGACCGCACCATGCCGCCCAAAAGTCAACCATTACTGGTTTATCTGATTTTAATACTACTTCCTCAAAAGTAGCATCGGTTATTGCTAAAGCCATAG
>JBIKRP010000104.1:0-6578 GCA_044349145.1 Flavobacterium sp. | reverse complement strand
AAAAATAGTTTGGAAGTTTCAACGGTTGGGGCTAAATTGGTAGACTTTGATTTTGAAGTTGGTTTAGATGTTGTTGGATTTAATTTAAAAGTTGCCGGTCAACCTACAGTTGTAGTTCAAGGCAATAAGTTGAATGCACAGTGTAAAGCAGTGCTCTCTAAAGCAGGAAGAGGAGACCAAGTTACCATTTCTGAAATAAAAACAAAATTATCTGGTGCAGGTAGCTATATGTTGCCGAGAACTGCCCCTGTTATTTTTGAAGTGCAATAATAATTTAAGTTAGGCACACGTTACCTTGTTAACTTAAGAAACTTATAATTATATAAAGATGAAGTATAGAAATTTTTTAATCGTTGTAGCATTTACCGTTGGTAGTTTTTGTTCTTTTGCTCAGTCGAACTTGCTCAATGCCAAAGTTCCTTCTGAAATTGGAAAGAAAACAGCTGCGCAATTAATTTCTGATGATGACAAACCATTAGCTTATGGATATGTTCATGACAGAGATGTATTGATGGGAAAAACAACTTGGGAAACTATCGATTTAGATGAGAGAATTAACTTCCCTTTATACTATCCGATTGACACTGCAAACATCGGTAAAGACAGAAGATCTTTGTATGATGTATTGACTAAAGCCATGAAAGATGGTAAATTAACTGAAGTCTATACTGATAGCTATTTCAATACCAAAAAGACGTTAAAAGATATCGAAGCTTCTTTGACAAGAATTGATACAACGGACCCTGGTAGAGAGCAATTTAATGCTGGAATTCCAATTGATCCTCAGTATATTGTCCGTACAGATTTAGCTGCTATCGATGTTGCCGATTACAAAATAAAAGGATATTGGTACTTTGATAAAAGACAAAGTGAATTGAAGTATCGATTACTCGGTTTATGTCCAATTGTTCCCGATGTATACACAGTGGGAAAAGAGGAGCAGGATTACATTGAAATTTTTTGGATATATTTTCCTGCCGCTAGAGAGGTGCTGCATCAGGCCAAGGCATTTAATGATCGAAACTCTGCAATGCCAATTACGTTTGATCATTTGTTAAATTCACGCCGTTTTAATGCAGTGATATACAAAGAAGAGAATGTCTATGGTGATAGGGAAATTGCGGAGTACATGAAAGAAAATTCTCAAATGCAGTTACTCGAATCCGAACGTGTTAAAGATAAGATTAGAGATTTTGAACAAGATATGTGGAATTATTAAGTTGATTTCATTTAAATATGAAACTCCTGTCATCACGATAGGAGTTTTTTTATTTTAAAAAAATGGTAGATTATTTAATTATTGGAGCTGGACTTGCAGGAATGTCATTCGCTGAAACTGCGTTGCGTAAGGGCAAGAAAATATTGGTCATTGACAGTGGTCATAACTCATCTTCTAAAGTTGCTGCGGGGCTATACAATCCTGTCATATTGAAACGGTTTACGCCAGTTTGGGATGCTCAAAACCAACTTTTATTGTTAAATGATTTCTATCGAAATCTCGAATTAAAATTGGACCAGCAATTTGATTTCAAAAAACCAATTCTTCGTAAGTTTTTTTCCATCGAAGAACAGAATAACTGGTATATCGCTAGTGATAAGTTCGGTTTAGTTCCATTCTTATCCACAAAGTTAATTTCGCGCAAGTACCCTGGAATAGATTCTCCGTTTGATTACGGAGAAGTCAATGCAACGGGCTACATTGAAGTGTCTTTATTATTGAAAACCTTTAAGCAGTATTTAGAAAAAAAAAGTATGTTCGCCGATGATACTTTTGACTATGGTCTTTTAAACACAGGAGATGATTTCATACGATATAAAGATTTCGATGCAAAGTATATCGTCTTTGCAGAAGGCTATGGAATGCATCAAAATCCATTTTTTAATGATTTGCCATTAGATGGCGTAAAAGGAGAACTTTTTATCATCAAATCACCTCAACTGGATTTAGATGTAATTGTCAATACCAGCGTCTTTATTTTGCCTTTAGGTGACCATTTATTCAAAGTGGGAGCGACGTACAATTGGAACGATAAAACCAGTACTCCCACCCAAGAAGGTAAACAGGAGTTAATCGATCGAATCAAAGAAATCTTAACCTGTGATTTCGAAATTATTTCACATTACGCTGGTGTTCGCCCAACAGTCAAAGACCGAAAACCGTTGGTTGGAAAACATCCCGACTATAAGAATATGTATATATTGAATGGTTTGGGAACTCGAGGAGTCATGCTAGGACCGTCCATGGCAAAAGCATTATTTGAGTTTATAGAAGATGGGGTTCCCTTAGCACCAGAAATAAACATCAATAGGTTTCGAAAAAAGTAGTTATTTCTTGGCGTCGTAAGAGATAAACATATTTATATAGATATTTCGGGCCCAGCGCAGTACTAACGGGTATAAGACAATAATTGAACCAACAATGATTCCAAAAGAAACTTTCAAATTAAGTTTGAAAAACACGTATGAAATTACGAAAGCCGCAATTCCAATGGCTACATTAAGGGCATAGCTTACGTACATCGCTCCATAAAAAAAAGAGGGCTCCAACTGATATTTCAATCCACAATGAGTGCATCTTTCATGCATTTTTAAAACGGTTAACATATTAAAAGGATTTGCATTTACATACATGCTCTCATTCTGACATCTCGGACAAGTTCCTGTTAAAATACTATTTAGTTTGGATCCTTTTTTTAACATTTGCAAAAATTTTTTACAAAGGTATTCTTTTGTATAGGTTTCTAATGTAACAATAGTCACAATATTATGCTAAACATACACAATCTCTCGGTTTCATTTGGAGGAACCTACTTATTCGAAGAAGTAACTTTTAGAATGGGTGCTGGCGATCGAGTAGGTCTAGTCGGGAAGAATGGCGCTGGAAAATCAACAATGCTAAAAATTTTAGCAAAAGATATGATTCCCGATTCGGGAAGTATTGCGACTGAAAAAGAAGTGAAAATTGGGTTCCTACGACAAGATATTGATTTCGAACAAGGCAGAACCGTCCTTGAAGAAGCTTATCAAGCATTCACAGAAATCAAAGAAGTTGAAAAACGTTTAACAGAAATCAACCACCAATTAGTTACCAGAACCGATTACGAAAGTGAAGAATACTCACAAATCATTGAGGACTTATCAGATTACACACACCGTTTTGAACTTCTAGGAGGCTACAACTACGTGGGCGATACCGAAAAAATTCTTCTCGGATTAGGGTTCAAACGTGAAGTATTCAATAACCTCACCGAAACCTTTTCAGGCGGTTGGCGAATGAGAATTGAACTTGCGAAACTATTGCTGCAATCTAATGATATTCTATTGCTAGATGAGCCAACCAATCACCTTGATATCGAAAGTATCATCTGGTTAGAAAGTTTCCTTCGCAACTATCCTGGCGTTGTCGTAATCGTTTCTCACGACAAGATGTTTCTAGATAATGTGACGAATAGAACCATCGAAATTTCGCTAGGAAAAGCGTACGATTTCAACAAACCGTATTCTCAATATCTAGAACTTCGTCACGAAATCCGCGAAAAGCAACTAGCGACTCAAAAGAACCAAGCCAAGAAGATTGAAGAAACGGAAAAGCTAATTGAAAAGTTTCGTGCCAAAGCCTCTAAAGCGTCGATGGCACAGTCTCTCATCAAAAAGCTCGATAAAGTAGAACGTATCGAAGTAGATGAAGACGACAATTCTGTCATGAACATCTCCTTCCCAGTTTCTAAAGTTCCTGGAAAAGTGGTGATCGAAGCGGAACACGTGACCAAAAAATACGGAGATAAAACCATTCTAAAAGACATCGAATTGCTAGTAGAACGCGGTAGCAAAATCGCTTTCGTTGGTCAAAATGGTCAAGGAAAATCTACCTTCATCAAAGCAATCGTCCATGAGTTCGATTTTCAAGGAACCATCAAACTTGGCCATAATGTTCAAGTGGGCTATTTCGCACAAAATCAAGCGGAATACCTCGATGGCGAGATTACACTACTTCAAACCATGGAAGACGCCGCTACCGATACCAATCGCTCCAAAGTGCGTGATATGCTAGGTTCGTTTCTTTTCCGAGGCGACGATGTAGAGAAAAAAGTCAAAGTCCTATCTGGTGGTGAACGAAATCGACTGGCGCTCTGCAAATTGCTATTGCAGCCCATCAACGTACTATTGATGGATGAGCCCACCAATCACCTCGACATCAAATCGAAAAATGTTCTCAAAGCGGCACTGCAAAAATTCGAAGGAACCTTACTCTTGGTTTCGCACGATAGAGATTTTCTACAAGGAATGTCCAACATCGTCTACGAATTTAAAGACCAAAAAATCAAAGAATATCTCGGCGATATCAACTATTTCCTAGAACAACGCAATCTCGAAAACATGCGCGAAGTCGAGAAAAAAGACGTAGTCAAAAAAGAAGTTGCCGCCAGCAATACGAAAGTTTCCTACGAAGATCAGAAGAAAAACAAGACGCTTCAAAACAGACTGAGCAAAGTAGAAAGCAATATCAAACAACTTGAAATCGATATTCAAAACGACGACAAAGCATTGGCATCCAACTACGACAAACATATCGAAGACGCCTCGTTTTTCATCGCCTACAACAAGAAAAAAGCGGAGCTAGATAAACTGCTGGAAGAATGGGAACAAGTGCAACTTGAAATCGATAACGCTTAATTGTCAGAGGGAGCGCAGGCGAAGTTTTCGGAGCTCTTTCCCGCTGTTCGTTACAATCTTTTGTTTGCCATTGCTTCGTGCCTCACAATGACAAACAAAAGGATTTCCACTGCCATCGGGGCTAGGGCAGTCGTTTCCAATCCAATTCTTTTGTATATTTGAAATCATGCAACAGAATTCCTTGCAACAAAATCTTCATTTACTACTATCTAGTGTTATCGTAGTTGCCGCCGCATTGATCTACGGACTCTCACCAAGCACAATCTTGCCACAACTATTCGACTTTCAAGTACAAACGCCAGATCTGTCCAATGTATTTCGAGCCATCATGGGCTTATATCTTGCCTTTGCTTCATTTTGGATGGTTGGAATCTTCAATCACAACTTGTGGAAAGCAGCCACGTTGTCGCAAATCCTTTTTATGGGTGGATTGGCATTAGGTCGAATATTGAGTTTGCTTTTTGATGGAGTTCCTTCAATGCTATTTGCTTTAGGAACAATAGGAGAATTAATATTGGCTGTATTTGGGTATTATCAAATTAGAACCTATGGTAGAAAAACCTAGAATATCTTTTTGAAATCACAGGGCCAAAATTTTTACCTAAACGGATTCCGTTCTTTCCATTTCATTTCCGGTTCCAAATAAGGAAAGATCTTCGACAAATTAGCATTGATAAATCCACTACGATGTTCCATCAAACCATACATTTTGATTGGTTTGGCACCTACTGAACTTTTTATTTCTAATGCTGTTCGGCCAAAAACTATCGACTTAAATTGCTTCTCTACTGCATATCCTATCATGTCATAGAGCATATTGAGATAGAGCATTTTTTCTTTTTGAACCGTATCATCATAACCAAGAAAGTACGTATCCAAAGTTTCTCCATTTTTAATTAAAGTATTGAAACCAATCAGTTTTCCGTTTTCAAAATAGCCATAGAAAAGGAAATTGTCTTGTAGCTTTTCTTTAAAAACACGAAAATGATTCTTCGGCAAGAAAAAGGTATTGAACGGTGCATTCTTAGCGACATGGAAGTACAAGTCATAAATATCTTCTTCCAATGCAGTCATCTCCGCCAAATTCATTTTCTTTTTTTCTAAGTGTATAATTTTCTTTCGTGCCCGTTTGTATTGATCCCTGTATTTCTTGCTTAGTGCCTTTACATAATCACCTTCTGAATTCCAATTCTCCTGAATATAAAAAAGCATATTGGGTTGGGTAGTAAATACGTAGTGTTTTTGATAGTCGGCTAGCTCAAAGGACTTGATTTCTGCTTCTCCAAAGTCTTTGAAAGACGTGAGATGAATTTTCTTTCCTTTTGATTGCAATTGATTTCGAAAATCTATAGTGGCCGCATGTACTGATTTTAATGCTTTTTCTTGTAAAATATCTTGTGAAAAAACAAATGCATTTTGTCCGGTAAGCATATTGTTACCAACAAATAAGACATGGGAAGCAAAATTCTTGAAGATAAAGTTTCTTATGTAGGTTTTAATACACTGGTCTCTTTCGCCAAATGATTCCAGTTGATTCAAATCTAAGAATTGCGTTATCACAATTCCAATTAGGCAATCTCCATCAAACAGTCCAATATAATGACAAATCATATTATTTGGAGAGGAAGTTTCCAATACTTCCAAATAGTCTTTTGAAAGAAAAACATTAGCCGCTGCCAAATCATCCCATTGTTTGGGCAGTTTTGACGTTGCGCTGTATATTTGGTAAGAGTAAAGTGTATTCAATGAAATCCCATCTAATTTTTGACGGCGTAATTTAGAGAAAGTTCTACGAGCGCTTTTAAATTTAACCTAACTTTATAAAAAAAGAAATGACTACAATGAACGAAAGCAGCATTAAGAAACAACTACAGCTTCTAAATAATTGGAGTTATGTTGACAAT